>JAQIBJ010000077.1 GCA_027859085.1 Mycoplasmatota bacterium | reverse complement strand
ATGAATCATTCAATTCGTGAAATTATTAGTTTTTTAATCAAAGAAATACATTCTACACCATTTCCAATTGATATTTACAAACCATATTTATAAATCAGTACTTTTCTTGAACACAGCTTATATATTAAAATAAAATCTTATGTTTAATTAATAGCATGGGATTTTTTTTTTGATTTTTTATACTTTTTAATGTAAAATACTAAGTTGTGACAAAATTTACGGAGGAAAATTATGCTATTTGGAAAACACGTCAATAAATTTTACTTAAAATATTCAGTATTCTTTTTACTAGGAATACTGGCTTTAGTTATTGTCGATTACTACCAATTATTAATACCTGAGTATGTTGGTAACATTATAGATGCCTTGAATAATGAACCTGAAGCACCATTTATTATCAATGTTTTAGACGATGTTATGCCTGTGATTATTAATTTGTTATGGATTGCACTATTAATAATTATCGGTCGATTTGCTTGGCGTATCTTTATTTTCGGTACTTCTAGAAGAATCGATTATGATTTGAGAAATAAAATGTTTGCTCATGCCGAAAAATTAAGTCAAAGTTACTATGGTAAGAAAAAAACCGGTGGACTAATGGCTTTATTTACAAATGACTTAAATGCAATACGCATGGCGTTTGGGCCTGGTATGTTGATGTTGTTTGATGTATTGATTCTTGGTTCTTTAGCTTTTTACAAAATGTATATGTTGGATCCATTTATTACTTACATGGCTGCAATACCTTTATTCTTAATTGCTCTATTAGCAACCATTGTCTCTAGAATTACAAGACAAAAATTTAAAGAAAGACAAAAAGCTTTTGAAGACTTAAGTGATTTTACTCAAGAAAACTTTTATGGAATTTCAGTGATTAAAGCTTTTGTAAATGAAGTAAGAGAGATTAGAGCTTTCGCTAAAGTTAATAAATACAATCAAGATAAAAACGAAGCATTTATTCGTATTAGCACGATTTTACATGTGAGTGTTGAATTATTTATCAATGTTGTTAGAGTCATTATGCTTGGACTTGGTGCATTATTGGTTATGAACACCATCGGTAATACTGCAGAATTTACTGTTGGTAATTTAGCCACATACATCGGATATTTTGGCGCTTTAATTTGGCCAATGATGGCAATCGGACGTTTGATTAATATGAGAGCGCAAGCAAAGGCTTCTTTAGATAGAATTTCTGAGTTCCTTGATGAACCGATTGAAATTAGAGATGACCGTGAAGTATTAGAAGATGTAAATGAAATAGATGGAAAAATCACTTTTAATAATTTAACGTTTGCGTATCCTGAAACAGAAGAACTAGTGCTTAAAAACATTAATTTGACTATTGAAAAAGGACAAACAGTTGGTATTATTGGCAGAACTGGTTCCGGGAAAACTACCATGGTTGACTTGATGTTAAGATTATATAATTTAAGAACCAATGAATTATTACTAGATGATCATGATATTATGAAACTCCCAATTAAAACCATTAGAGACTCTATTGGATATGTTCCTCAAGATAATTTTATATTTTCCGATTATATTAAAAACAATATATCATTTGCAGACGATGAAGTCGATATCGATTTGGTTACTGAGATGGCGAAATACTCTGATGTTCATGATAATATCAATGATTTTCCAAGCAAATATGACACTATGGTTGGTGAACGAGGTGTCACATTATCTGGCGGTCAAAAACAAAGAATATCAATTGCTAGAGCATTACTTAAAAAACCAAATATCTTAATCATGGATGACTCATTCTCAGCTGTTGATACAAAAACAGAAGAATCTGTTATTGGAAATCTTAAAAAATTAAGAAAAGGTCAAACGACCATTATTATTGCACATAGAGTTTCAACAATTAAAGATGCGGATCAAATAATTTATTTAGAAGCTGGAGAATTATTCGCAAAAGGTACGCATGAAGAATTAATTAAATCATGTAAACTTTACCATGATCTTGTCCTTCGACAACAATTAGAATCTGAATTGGAGGGAGAAGAATAATGCCTAAAGTAAAATATGACGTTGATGAAGTCATCAACCGCGAAATGAAAGATTCAGAAATTATTAAGCGTTTATTGAACTATGTTAAACCATTTTTAAAACCAGTTATTATTTCTTTTTTCCTTGTAGTTATGATTGTTGCATTAGATTTAATAGGTCCTTACTTTATAGCACTTGTATTGGATTCGTTAAAGTTGAATGATATTCCAAAGCTAAGAATATTATTAATTGTTCTTGCTTACTTAGTATCACTTGGATTACTTGCATTCTTATCTTATCGACAAAGAATCATGCTTCAAGTAACTGGTCAAAAAATCATTTATAACATTAGACGTGATGTATTTAATCATATGGAAACATTATCTATTGCACAGTTTAACTCTGTTCCAATTGGAAAGCTTGTGACCAGAGTTACATCTGATATTGATCGATTAAATATGTTATATACAGATGTTGTTGTTAATGTATTTAAAGATATTTTGATGGTCTTTGGAGTATTTATCTTTATGACTGTACTATCACCTAGACTGACAGTTTGGTTATTAGGATTAGTGCCTGTTATATTTATTGCATCATATATTTTTAGAAGATTTGCAAGAAAAGCTTACCGTAAAGTAAGAAAAAATGTATCTATAATCAATGCGTTTTTATCAGAACATTTATCAGGTATGAAGCTAATTCAAATTTTCAATAAAGAAGAAAGAAAATATCAAGAGTTTAGAGATAAAAATAATGTTTTAAAGAGAGCATATTACCAAGAAATTTTCACTTTTAGTTTATATAGGCCATTCATGTATATGTTATATATTCTGGGCTTAATTCTTGTTTTATGGCAAGGGACTTCTTTGGTTATTGAAGGTTACATGACTGCTGGTGTGCTTTTCGCATTTACCCAATATGTCAGAAGATTCTTCCAACCGATTCAAAACTTAGCTGCACAATTAAATACTCTACAATCAGCCTTTACATCTGGAGAGAGAATATTCGAAATCATTGATACAGAACCAGAAGTTCAAGACAAAGAAGAAGCAATAGATTTAAAAGATGTTAAAGGAAAAATTGAGTTTAAGAATGTTTGGTTTGCTTATAATGAAGGTGAGTGGGTCTTAAAAGATGTTTCATTCGTTGTTGACTCAAACAATACTATGGCACTTGTTGGTGCAACTGGTTCGGGAAAAACAACCATTATTTCTTTAATTGTTAGAAATTATGACATTCAAAAAGGTCAGATTTTAATTGATGATATTGATATAAAGAAAATTAAAATGACTAGTTTAAGATCTAAAATTGGCCAAATGTTGCAAGATGTATTCTTGTTCTCAGGAACGATAGAATCTAATATTCGTTTAAAAGATGAAAATATTACGGATAGAGATGTTTTATCAGCATCTAAATATGTAAATGCTGATTATTTCATTCAAAAATTACCTGATAAATATGATGAGATCGTTAGAGAACGCGGTAACAATTTCTCATCTGGACAAAGACAATTGCTATCATTTGCAAGAACGATTGTTCATAAACCTCAGATAATGATTTTAGATGAGGCAACGGCTAATATTGATACTGAAACTGAAATGTTGATACAAGAATCATTGAAAAAAATAATGAATATCGGTACGATGATTATTGTTGCTCACAGATTATCCACAATTCAACATGCCGATAACATTATTGTGATGCAAAAGGGACAAATTATTGAACAAGGAAATCATCAAGAATTACTAAAAGCTAAAGGACATTATTATCAATTGTATCGATTACAATATGATAAAAAGGTTGAAGAAACTAAATAAATAAGTGAAGTTGTTTATCTTTTGATAGACAACTTTTTCTTATAGCCAATAATTCGTTGACATTGCAACTAATTTATTTTATACTTAATATAGTGTAGAAAAGTGAGTTGATTAATATGAATAGTAAGTATGAAAGAATGGTTAATAAATACCATCATAAATTTTTAGAAAAGAAACTTAGAGAACTTAATATTGGACGTGCTGAAGCACCTTATATTAAGATGATTAATTATCATAATCCTATTAAAATGAACACTTTGATTTCTAAAGTGGTTTTTCATAAGTCTCATACCACTAGGGCTGTGAACCAAATGGTAAAAGATGGGTTGGTCACAAAGAAAAAAGACCCAGATGATGGACGTTCTTATATTATCAGTATTACAGATAAAGGAAAAGAAGTTGCTGGAAAAGTTCATAGTATATTAGAAGATTGGGAAAATTTGATCAATAGTGCCTTAAGTGAAGAAGAACGAGAATTATTAGAAATTATGAGAGAAAAAGTATATTTTAAATTAAGAGAACACTTCGAGGAGGATGACATTAATGATAGGAATGTTTAAATATTTAAAACCTTATAAATTTAAAGTATTTATAATATTTATTTTGGTCACATTAACAGCGTTTGGAACCCTTTTATTACCAAATTATATGAGTAGAATTATTGGTGAAGGACTTGATGCAAACTTTCAAGAATTAGTCGGTGGAGAATGGGTTAATGTTGAACGATGTGATATAGAAGCAAATCCAGCAATATGTCAAGTTGAACAAACATCTGATTTTGATGTTATTATTCACTATGGTTCAATTATGTTGGGTGTCACTTTTGTATCAACTTTAAGTTTTATAGCATTAATGTATTTATCTAGTGATGTTTCTAGTAAAGTTGGCGAAGACATAAGAAGTGCTTATTATAAAAAGATTAATTCACTATCGTTATATGAAACAGGTTTACATGGGACATCGACTTTAATTACAAGAGCAACAAACGATGTGATGCAAGTCCAAAACTTTATTATTATGGCATTGAGAATGGTGCTGAGAATACCAATTATATTTATCGGTGCTTTGATTTTCTCTTTACAAAAAGATGTAACTTTAACGTTGGTTATTTTAACAGGGATTCCTTTGTTGGCCATTATCATTTTTGTTATGTTTAAATTGGTGATGCCTTTATTCAAACTCTTCCAAAAAAGAGTTGATAAATTGACATTAGTCACAAGAGAAAGTATCAATGGTGTGAGGGTCATTAGAGCGTTTGGACAAGGGGATAGAGAAGTGAACCGTTTTGCTAAAACCAATGATGATTTAGCAGATGTTGGGTATAGAGCCGGGAGAATTATGTCAACACTTAATCCAAGTATTAATTTGATATTTAACTTGGTGGTTTTAACTGTTGTCTTCTTTGCTTTTCGAATGGTTATAGATGGTCAGATTACTGATTATGTTGGATTAGGAAATGTATCTGCATTAATTCAATATGCATTCCAAATGCTATTTAGTATTTTAATGTTAACATTTACCTTTATTATGTATCCTAGAGCTGAAGTGTCAGGAAAAAGAATTCAAGAAATATTAGATTTAGAAACTTCAATTCACGATACTGGTAATGATGAATTTAATGATTATTCATTTAAAGGAAAAGTTGAATATAAAAATGTTTGTTTTAAGTTTCCAGATGCAGATAAGAATGTCTTAACAGATATTAATTTTAAAGCTGAACCTGGTGAAACCATCGCCATTATTGGCTCGACTGGGTCAGGTAAATCAACAGTTGTAAATCTTTTACCACGATTTTTTGATATCAGCCAAGGAGAATTAAAAATCGATAATGTTCTTATCAAAGATATCAAATTAAATAAATTAAGATCATTGATCGGTTTTGTTCCTCAAACAGCATCTTTGTTTAGTGGTACTATAAAATCTAATATTGCTTATGGCGCTGATTATGCAGATGATGAAGAAATTAAAAAAGCTGCTGAGATTGCTCAAGCAGAAGAATTTATTAACGAATTGGATGATGGCTATGACGCTGTTGTAGACCAAGGTGGAAGTAATTTTTCCGGTGGACAGAAACAACGTTTATCAATCGCTAGAGCGATTGTTAGAAGACCTAAAATCTTTGTTTTTGATGATAGCTTTTCAGCTTTAGATTTTAAAACAGATTCTGTTTTAAGAAAAGCATTAAGAGATCAAGTTAATGACGCAACGGTATTTATTGTGGCTCAAAGAATTGGAACCATTATGGATGCTGATAAAATCATTGTTTTACAAGAAGGTAAAATGGTTGGTATTGGTAAACATAAAGAATTGCTTGAAACGTGCGAAGTATACAAAGAAATCGCCTTATCACAATTGGATGAGGAGGAAATACGATGACAGATAAAAAAAGAGAAAAAGACAAAAATCAAAATAGTGGACCAGGGCATGGAATGCCTTTGGGGCGTCCTGCTGAAAAAGCAAAAGATTTTAAAGGGACAACTAAACGTCTTTTGGATTACATAGGAAAATATAAATGGCAGTTATTGTTAATTTCTATATTTACAATTATTGTCTCAGGAGTTGCGGTTGTTGGACCAAACTTCATTCGATTTATTTTAAATGATATGCAAAGAATGGTTAATGGAGAAATATCAAATGATGAAGGCACACAAAACATCATGCGATATTTTATCATTGTAATTATATTATATGTCATACGCTTTATTTTTGAAGTGATTATGATGTTAATAGGGAATAAAGTCAGTATTAATATTGGTAAGAAAATGCGTAATGATTTACGTGAGAAACTAGAAAAATTACCAATCAAATATTTTGATGAAAAACAAACAGGAGATGTGTTATCTGTTTTCTCGAATGATGTTGACATAGTAACGAACTCTATTCAACAAAGTTTAATCAATATTATATCCTCGACATTTATTGTTATAGGGATATTGGTGATGATGTTTATCATTTCATGGAAATTAACCATTATCGCTTTATTGGCTTTACCACTGTTTATATTAGCTACAGCAACTATTGCGAAGAAATCACAAAAGAAATTTAAAGCTCAACAAAAAGAATTGGGTGTTTTAAATGGACATATTGAAGAGATGTTTACAGCAAGTAAAATTGTAAAATTATTCAATAAACAAGAAGAATCATATCAAGATTTTAGTAAAATTAATCATAGCCTTGCTGGTCAAATGAAAGGCGCACAATTCTTAAGTGGATTGATTCGACCTATCATGGAATTTATTAGTAATATTGGTTATGTAATGGTGGTTATTGTTGGTGGGTATATGGCAGGATTACCGAGTCCTTTGTTGATTGGTGACATTACTGTATTTGTTCAATATCAAAGGAGTTTTGTAAATCCAATCCTAAATATTGCCAACATCGTTAATCAACTTCAGTCAACGATTGCAGGTGCAGAACGTATTTTCAAAGTATTAGACGAAGAAGAAGAATTAAATGAAGTGGAAGAAGCAGGATTCAAAGAACTATCAGCCAAAGGACATGTCGTGTTTGATGATGTTGATTTTTCATATAAAGAAGATACTGAATTAATCCAAAATCTTAATTTAGAAGTTGATCCAGGAAGACAAATTGCTATTGTTGGACATACTGGCGCTGGTAAAACAACATTGGTTAATTTATTAATGAGATTTTATGATATAGATAAAGGTTCTATTTTAGTTGATGGTATGAAAACAACTGAAATCCCAAGAGTGTTATTAAGAAAACAATTTGGTATGGTATTGCAAGATACTTGGTTGTTCTCAGGAACCATACGTGATAATATTGCATATGGGAAGGCTGATGCAACAGATGAAGAAATTATAGAAGCGTGTAAAAAAGCACATGTTCATCATTATATTGAAACTTTACCTGAAGGTTATGACACTGTTTTAAAAGAAGATGCTGACAATATTTCACAAGGACAAAAACAGTTATTAACAATTGCAAGAGCAATTCTCTTTGATCCTAAAATATTAATATTGGATGAAGCAACCTCTTCAGTAGATACTAGGACTGAAAGTTATATTCAAAATGCTATGTTAAAAATGATGGAAGGGAAAACTTCATTTGTGATTGCCCATCGATTATCAACCATTAAAAACGCAAATCTGATATTGGTTATGGATCATGGTAAAATAGTAGAACAAGGCGATCACCAGTCATTATTAAATCAAAATGGGGTGTATGCAGATTTATACAATTCTCAATTTTTAAACAAACCAATTTAGGAGTGGAATTATGAAAATAGGATTTATCAGTTTAGGTTGTGCAAAAAACCTAGTTGATTCAGAAATGATATTAGGTATACTTCATCAAGCAGGATGTAAAATTGTGAGTGATCCTGCTGAAGCTGATGCCATATTTATTAATACTTGTGGCTTTATTGAGTCCGCAAAAAAAGAGACCTTAGATACCATTAATGAAATGAAAATTTACAATAAAAAATTAATTGTTACTGGGTGTTATGCAAAAAGATATAAAGAAAAATTAGAAAAAGAAATGCCTTTTATTGATAAAGTCATTACTTTACAAGATTATCCAAAAATCCATTTAATTTTAAATGATTTATTTTCTGAAGACCATATTAAATTTTCACCTTTAAGATATGAAAATAGATTACTAACAACTTCTAATTTCTCACCTTATGTAAAGATTGGTGAAGGTTGTAATAATAATTGTACCTATTGTGCAATTCCATTGATTAGAGGTGGTTTTAGATCTAAACCATTTGATGAAGTCGTATCTGAATGTAAGTTACTGGCTGAAAACGGGGCAAAAGAGATTAACTTAATTAGTCAAGATACTTCGAGATATGGCTCTGATATTGACCCTAATCATCAATCACAATTGCATAAACTCATTCGTGAAATATCAAAAATTCAAGACGTTGAAATGATTAGAGTGCTATATTTATATCCAGATGAGATTACTGATGTATTGATTGATGAAATTAAAAACAATCCAAAAGCTATGGCATATTTTGATATTCCAATTCAACATATTTCGAATCGTGTTTTAAAGAATATGAATCGAAGAGGTGACCAGGAATTAATCATAAACTTACTTAATAAAATTAGACATGAAATTCCCGAAGCCATTATAAGAACCACTTATATTGTTGGCTTTCCTGGTGAAACAGAAGAAGATTTTAATCAGCTTTACGATTTCACTGAAACATATGAATTTGATCGATTGGGTGTTTTTGCGTATTCTAAAGAAGAAGATACAAAAGCTTATTCTATGGAAGATCAAATACCTGATGATATTAAAGAAGAACGTTTAGATAAAATCATGCGTTTACAAAAAAAGATTGCTAGAAAACTAAATAAAAAACAAATTGGTAAAGTTCATAGAACATTAATTGAAAATTATGATCCCGAAACGAAATTTTACTATGGTAGATCCTTTGCTTTTGCGCCAGATGATATCGATGGTATGATTGTATTTCAATCAGATAAAGCTATTGAGATAGGAAATATCATTGATGTGAAAATTACAACGATTTTCGGGCATGATTTAATAGGAGATGCTGTATGATATTCTTTGTGTTAATGATTAAAGGATTTATCGTTGGAATAGCTTTTATTATTCCTGGAGTGAGTGGCGGAACTTTGGCTGTATATCTTGGAATATATAAGAAATTATTAGATTCAATTGCAAATATTTTTAGAGATGTTAAAAACAGTTTAACTTTTTTAATTCCATTTGGATTGGGTGTTGTTTTATCTGTGTTTGCACTTGCTAAGTTATTTGGAATATTAATTGAGTGGAATTCATTTGTTGTATTACTATTCTTTATTGGTTTGTTAGCCGGAGGAATTGCCCACTTATTTAAAAAAACTGATATTAAAAAACATAATGTTTCAAATATTATTGTTTCAATAGCAGCGTTTTTAATTTTATTAACCATTATTGTGATTGATAAAAGCAAAACAGCAGTTGGAATTGAATATTTTGATTTAAATTTCACCACATACATATTATTGATTGCTTTAGGAATGATATCAGCAACAACAATGATTGTCCCAGGCATTAGTGGGTCGGCGGTATTAATGGTCTTAGGGTTTTATACAGCAATTGTTTCTAATGTCATTGGTAATGTCTTTGATTTGGGTAGTTTATCATACAATATCCAAGTCATTATGATGTTCTTGATGGGCGTAGTGATTGGAATTTTACTGTTTTCAAAATTGATATCTTATTTATTAGAAAAATATCCAAAGGGGACATATTCAGCGATATTAGGTTTAGTATTAGCGAGTACCATTGGTGTATTTTTAGAAATTAAAGATCCATCAACTGCAAATAGTTTTGAAATGCAAACACCAATATTTAAAGATTTGTTTGGCTACTTAGGAAGCCATCCATGGTCAGTAGTATTTGGTATTATTTTATTTGCTTGTGGTTTCCTTGTGAGTCTATATTTAACGAAGTTCGAAAGGAAAGGTGAGAAAATTGAAAACACTTAATGATTATATTATTAAACATCGAAGACATCTTCATCAAAACCCAGAAACAGGATTTGATTGTCCTCAAACAAGTCAGTATATTAAAACAGAATTAAATAGATTAAAAGTCGATGAAATTCTTGAAGCAGGTGATTATTCTTTGATTGCAGTCGTGCATAACGGTGATGGGCCTATAACTGGTTTAAGAGCTGATTTTGATGCTTTAAACATTACTGAAGAAACCAATTTAGGCTTTCAATCTAAAAATCAAGATAAGATGCATGCTTGTGGACACGATGCACATACATCAATGTTATTAGGGGCATGTAAATATCTTGTTGAACATAAAGATGAATGGAATGGGACTATTAAGTTCATTTTCCAAGAAGCTGAAGAGGGACCAACACCAGGTGGGGCTATTAAGATTGTAGAAACAGGGTTGCTAGATGATTGTGAAGAGTTTTATGCATTGCATGTATCTCCTCATTATGAAACAGGTTCAGTCGCTGTAAACTACGGTCCAGCAATGGCAGCTGCCGATACATTACATGTGGATTTGATTGGTAAAGCATGTCACGCTGCAATGCCTGAAGAAGGAATTGACCCTATTATTATGCAAGCTGAATTTGTCTTGGGAGCACAAACCATTCTTACAAGAAAGATATCACCAATGGAAAGAGCTGTGATTACCATTGCGAAAGTTGAAGCAGGAACTGCGCATAATATTATCCCTGAAAAAGCCTCTTTAACTGGATCAATAAGAACATTTAATAACAATGTAAGAGAAGTAATCAAAGCTGAGTTAAAACAATTAGCTGAGTCAATTACTATGCGACATAATGGTGATTTTGTTTTTGATTATCAGTATGGATATGACCCAACAATTAACTCTCATGATACAACCGATACGTTTGTTGCATCTGCAAAAACCGCTTTGGGCGATGAAAATGTTCAAATATTAGAGTTACCAATGGCTGGTAGCGAAGACTTTTCAAGATATATTAATTTAAGAAAAGGTACACTCGCTTGGTTGGGTGTTAAACAAACAGACAAGGAAACCTATAATATTCATCATTCAAAATTTAATCTTAATGAAGATGCTTTATTAAAAGGTGCCAATATATTTATAGAGATAATAAAAAGAAGGAGTGAGTAGATGTATTTAATTAAAAACGCAAATTTAATTAGTATGGCTGATATCAATTATGAAATAATTGATATCTTAGTCGATGGAAAGAAAATCAAAAAAATAGGTAAAATTAATGAAAAAGATTTTCCCAAAGCCAAGGTGATTGATGCAAAAGAAAATTTTGTGACACCAGGGCTTGTTGACCCTCATTGTCATATTGGGATGTATGAAGAATCAATTGGGTTTGAAGGTGCAGATGGTAATGAAATGACTTCACCAGTAACACCTGAATTAAGAGCAATAGACGCTATAAAGCCTCAAGATGTTGCTTTTGCTGAAACAAGAGAACATGGTATAACAACAGTTGCAACTGGACCGGGAAGTGCCAATTGTATTGGTGGGACATTTACGGTTATAAAAACCTATGGGAAAACTATCGATGATATGATTGTTGTTCCAGAATCATCTATGAAAATGGCTTTGGGAGAAAACCCTAAAAGAGTTTACAGTTCTAAATCACAAACACCAGCAACTAGAATGGCTACAGCTGCAGTGATTAGAGAAGCGTTAACTAAAGCAAAAGACTACAAAGATAACATGGATGAATATGAGCAAAATAAAAACTCTAACAAAGAAGCAAAAAAACCAGAATTTAATATGAAGAACGCTTCTTTATCAAGAGTTTTTGATGGACTTCAAGTTAAAATACATGCCCATCAACAAGACGATATCGTCACTGCCATTCGCATTATTGAAGAATTTGGTTTAAATGGCACCATTGAACATGCAACAGAAGCGCATTTGATTCCTGAATATATAAAAGAACATAATATTCAACTAATCATAGGGCCAACCTTGGGATCTAAATCAAAATATGAGTTGCGTAATAAATCATTTAAATCAGCAAAAATCCTTCATGATGCAGGCGTTGAATTTGCAATTATGACAGATCATCCTGTGATTCATCTCTCAAATACATTAACTCAACTTGGTATATTTGTTAGAGAAGGCTTAGATGAATTAGAAGCATTTAAAGCTGTCACAATCAATTCAGCTAAAATTAATAATGTTGATGATAGAGTTGGTAGTATAGAAGTTGGAAAAGATGCTGACATCGTTATTTGGGATGGACATCCTTTACATTATATGACCAAACCAGAAAAAGTAATGATTAACGGAGAAGTTATACATTCAAAATAAAAAAAAGCTTATAAACCAGTTTTTCGGTTTATAAGCTTATATTTTTACTAAATTATTTTAATTGTTTTGTTAAGTGTTCTGTAAATCTTTTTTGACATTCTTCGATTAATTCAACAGCGTCTTCTTCTGAATAGTAATCAAGAACTTTTACATGATGTCCTGGCTCAAGAATTTTATAGTTCTCGAAGAAAAGTTTAATTTCTCTTAACTGAAGTGATTTAATGTCACTAATATCATTAATATCATCAAATCTTGGATCAGCATCAACAACTGCGATAATCTTTTGGTCGCGTTCGCCTGAATCATACATATCAAGATACCCGACAACTCTAGCATCGACAATACATCCAGGAAAAGTCGGTGTGGTGGCTAAAACCAGAATGTCTAATGGATCGTCATCTTCCGCTAAAGTTTTTTCAATAAATCCATACTCTGCAGGATAAGTCATTTTAGAATATAACACTCTGTTTAATTTAATACGATTCTTTAATTTGTCTACTTCATATTTATTTTGTGTTCCCATAGGGATTTCAATAATTGCTTCAGTAATTTTTGACATCTTATCACCTCTAGAGAAGATTATATAGGAAATTCGTACTAAATGCAATATTTATAGTTGGTTTTTTTTAAATCAGTATACAAATTTATTTTGAATATGATAAAATATATTACATAGACAATAGAAGAGGTGATTACATAGTGAATATACTTTTTATGAGTGATGTGCTCAATTGGTTTAAATATAATTTTTGGTGGTTATTAATTGTATTCGTTTTATTATTATGTGCTTATTTAATTTTTAGATTACAAAAAAAACCAGTTAGAGTAATTTCTAAACCAATCGAAGATGAATTGATTGATGAATTCATAGATTGTTATGGGGGCATGAAAAATATTAATCATGCTGATATTGATGGTAGAAGATTAAAAGTTAATTTGGTCAATGTTAAAGCAGTCGACATCGAGAGATTTAAAATGCTAGGCGCTACAGGAATTTTTATTTCTGGGGATAATATTAAAATGGTTTTACCTTATGATATGAATAAATTAGTTCAAAAAATTAATGAAATATAGATGGAGGAAAACAATGATAGAAGAAAAGTATAAAATAACATACACACAAGGTCTACAAGCAAGACCAGCAACAAAAATAGTATCAAAAGCAAATAGTTTCCAAGCTGAAATGTATATGGAATACAATGACCGTAAAGTTAATCTTAAATCTATTATGGGTGTTTTGTCTTTAGGTGTTCCATCAAATAGCAAAATTAAAATTACTTTTACAGGAAAAGATGAAGATGAAGCTTTTAAAGCTATTTCTCGTGTGATTTTTGATATTAATGAGATGATGTAATAATGTCTAGTATTAACCAACACAAAGGACAAATGCTTAAATTTGGAATGTATGGGTTCTTAAAAAACCTTCGTTTTTTTGAACCCTTTTTAATTTTATTCTTCTTGGAAGTTGGAGGACTAAATCTATTTCAAATTGGTATATTGATATCCATTCGAGAAATCATCATTTATATTGTTGAAATACCGTCTGGTGTTATTGCCGATATGTATGGTAAGAAAACACAACTTGTTATGTGTTTTGTATTTTATATTGCTTCGTTTGTTATTTTCTTCTTTGGGGGAATTGCACCTACATTTTGGATTTTTGTAATTGCAATGGGATTATTCGGCTTTGGTGAAGCTTTTAGATCTGGTACACATAAAGCAATGATTATGCAATTCTTAGATGTAGAAGAAATAGAAGAACCAAAAAGCGAAGTGTATGGCAAGACAAGGTCAATGTCATTAATTGGTTCAACAATTATGAGTCTGATTTCTGTTGTATTAATTCTTTGGTTACAAGGAGAATATCATTATTTATTCTTAGTGGCAATTATTCCATATTCCATTGATTTGTTAATGATTTTGACTTATCCAAAATATATGAATAAAAGAAAAGAAAATGAATTTAAACTTAAAAATTTCTTGAAAGAAAACTGGTTAAGTTTAAAATATGTTTTCCAAAAGAAAAAAGTTAGAGGTTTTGTAGTCGATGCATCAGCTTTTCAAGCTGGATTCAAAAGTGTTAAAGATTATATTCAACCGTTAGTAGTTTCCGCGTCAGTGGGCTTTATTTTATTTAGTCAATTAGATACTGAAGAAAATGAAAAAGTTTATATTGGTGTTATATATGCTATCATCTATATCATTAGTGCGATAGCGACTAGAAATGCTTATAAACTTGAAGGTAAAGTCGATAAAGTAAAAACCATTAATTTAGCATGGCTATTAATGGGTGGCGTTTCTCTCTTACTTGGTTTCTTTACGAATAGTATCGTGGTTATATTTGTAGCATTTATATTAATGTATATTATCTTGAATTTAAGAAGACCAATTATGGTTCAAGAAATTGGTGATGTGACAGAAGAAGGTAGAAGAGCCAGTGCTTTAAGTATTCAAGCACAGTTAACATCTCTCTTACTTGTTATTTTTGCGCCACTCATTGGATTACTTGCAGATTATAGTTTGCAATTATTATTTATGATTGTTGGTGCAGTGATGATTGCTATATATTCGATTACTGCGCTTACAAGAAGAAACATGAATCAAAAAGCATAAATTATAAATTTCAAAAATATAAGACTATCAATTCGATAGTCTTATTTCTTATTTACGGCCAAGGCCAACTTTTCTTTTACATTTACGCATTTTTTTGAATGCATAATCTGATGCTCTATCTCTACCTTGATTTAATATTTCTTGAAGCGAATCAGACTTAATGAGGTCTTGATATCTTTCTTGAATTGGTATTAATAAGTCAACTAGGACTTGTCCTAAGTCTTCTTTAAAAGTTTTGTAATTAGAAACTTTATATTTTAGAACAATTTCTTCAACATTGGTATCAGTGGCACTTGCATAGATGTTTAATAAATTTGCTAGACCTGTTTGATTAATAGGGTCATATTTTATCACACCTAAAGAATCTGTTTTAGCAGATCTGATTTTCTTTTTAATCATATTTTCCTCATCAAACATCGTGATATAACCTTTAGGGTTATCTGAAGATTTTGACATTTTTTTATAAGGATCTTGTAAATCCATGATTCTTGCACCAACTTCAGGGATGATTGGTTCAGGAACTGTGAAAAAGTCGTTATAATAATGGTTAAAACGATTTGCAATATCTCTTGTTAATTCTAAATGTTGTTTTTGATCATCGCCTACTGGAACATAATCAGCATCATAAAGCAAAATATCAGCTGCCATTAATGCTGGATAAGTGAATAAAGAAGAGGCAATTGATTCTTCACCTTTTGCTACTTTATCCTTATACTGAGTCATTCTTTCTAATTCACCCATGTAGACATTAGATTGTAAGATGTAACCAAGTTCAGCGTGTTGTAAAACCTCAGATTGAATAAACATTGTCGTTCTGTCTTTATCCAATCCACTGGCAATATACATCGCAGCAATGTCTAAAGTTCTATTTCTTAATTCATGCGGTGTTTGTCTTGTGGTAATTGCATGCAAATCAGCGATGAATAAATAAAATTCATCTTCTTTTCTTTCTTCTTGTAATTTTACAAACTGTTTGATTGCGCCTAAATAGTTTCCCAATGTTAAACTACCTGTTGGCTTAATGCCGGATACGATTTTTTTCATTATATTCACTCTCTTTCTAAAAAAAAATCGTCCTTAAATTAATAAGGACGAATGATCGTGGTACCACCTTAGTTCTAGATAAACTAGCACTCTTGCTTTTAACGCAAAGCTTACGGATGTAATTAGCATCTCTCCATGGTCCATTCATAATTTCTTTATCAAGGTTTTCAGCAACCACCTTGTCTCTAAGAATAAAGAGAATTAATACTATGCCATATCTTCGATTTATTATATTATAGCAAATCTAAGATTTTAATACAACTTCTAATTCATCAACTAATTCCTCAAGTCTATTAACGACTGCTTTGAAAGAATCTTCTTTTGTTAAATCAACACCTGCATTTAATACTTGTTTCACTGGATAATCAGATCCACCTGATTTAAGTAGATTCAAATAATTTTCAAATGCATTTTCTTTTTTGTTCTTAACATTTTCATATATTTTCAATGAGGCTGCAAAGCTTGTTGCATATTGATACACATAGAAAGGTGTGTAGAATAAATGAGGGATGTAAGCCCAAACAAATTCTTTAACATTTTCTTCAGTGATGTCTATGTCATAAAATTCTTTGTATAGGTCAATCATTATTTGTGATAATTTATCAGCGGTAATTGGTTCATTGTTTTCCACTAATTTATGAGCTTCTAATTCATATAATGCAAATAAAGTTTGTCGATAGAATGTTCCCATAATATCATCAATAGAACGTTGTAGTAAAGCAATTTTTTCGTTCTTAGAAGCTTTAGATTCTTTCATAATGTAGTCTAACAAATTATGTTCATTGAAAGTAGAAGCGACTTCAGCAACAAAAATTGTATAGTTTTGTAAACTTGTTGGTTGTGTTTCTGCTGCATACATTGAATGCATAGAATGTCCTGCTTCGTGAGCGACTGTGAAGACATTTGATAATGTTTTATCATAGTTTAATAAAATAAATGGATGTAGGTTTGGCATTGAACTAGAATAAGCGCCAGTTCTCTTTCCTGGTTGTTCTAATACATCAACAAATCCATCTCTTAAAACTTCTTTCGCTTTGTCTTGGAAATCTTTAGGGAAATCTTTAATTGATTTAAAAAATAATTCTTGAGCTTCTTCATATTCATATTCTTTATCTGATTTTGCAAGTTCTAGGAAACGATCATAGGTATGATGTGTTTCTAAACCTAAATATTCTTTTCTTAGTTTAAGATATTTTTTTACAGCTTTTGTGTTTTCTCTAGCGACTTTTGTTAAAGTCATATAAACATCAGTTGGAATATTGTTGTTAAATAAATAGCTTTCTAGAGATGATTTATATTTTCTGGTCTTCATACGTGCATAATCTGCATCTAATACAGTTTTATAGATATTTGCATAAGTGTTCTTATGATCTGAGTAATAGTCAAAGACAGCTTCAAAGATATTTTTACGGTCTTCGGCAGTATCGCTCTTTTGAATAAACGCACGATAATTACTATTGGTGATTGTTATAATTTCTTCATTATCCAACATTACATCAGTACCTTCAATATCAGCAACGGTTAAAGAACTGTATAAGCTCCTTCCTGCAGATGATAATTGTGAGTAATTTGCAAGTAAGGCTTCAGATTGATCATCCAGAATATGTTCTTGTCTTCTAAATAATTTTTCCATTGCAAATTTATATTCATTAAGTGATTTATTGTTTTCGATGAATGACATCACTTTTTCTTTACCGAGTGAAATAAGTTCTGGTTCTTCGAAAGAGACCGCTTGTTGCAATTTAGCAAAGGCTAATTGAACTTTTTGCAAACGAGCAGCGTTTTCAGACTCTTTTTTGTTTAGGTCACTTAATAAAGAAGCATATTGGTAAGTTTTAAGTCCGGTGCTCTCAATTTCTTTTTGTAAAGTAAAGTATTCTTTGAATTTTTCTTCATCACCTAATTTACCTTTATAAGTTGCTAACATATCAATAATTTCCATTGTTTTTTTATAAGCATTATCAAACTCATTTAGGTCTTTAAATAGATAGGTTAAATCCCATTTCATATAATCGTTCCTCCTTATTTTCTATTAAACATATTATAACATAGAGAAGGGTATTTTCGGAAAATAAACCTTTTAAATAATGGTATATATGATATAATATTATGGAAGTGAGGTGTTTATATGATAACTTTATATACAAGTTCAAGTTGTTCATCGTGCCGAAAAGCTAAGAAGTGGTTAGATACTAATAAAATTCCTTACAGAGAAAAAAATATTATTGGTATTAAACTGACTAGAAATGATATTATTAATATGTTAAGATACTCAGAAAATGGATTTGAAGATATTATCTCTACACGTTCAAAGGTTTTTAAAGAAAGCGAAATTGAACCAGATAGTATGAAATTTTCTGAATTGGCAAATTTCATTATTGATAATCCAACCATTCTAAAGAGGCCTATCATCATCAATGACCAAATTATGCAAACCGGATATAATAAAGATGAGATAAGAGCATTCATACCAGCGGAGTTAAGAAATTTTTCCCTGTGCACTGACGAGTGCGGAGATTGTGAATACAAAGAATGTGTTGAACAAGCTATGGCGAGACAAAGAAGTGAGCAATAATTTAGATTGATAAAGACCAATTTGGTCTTTTTCTTTTATTTTAATCATTATTTATCAAAAAAATCAATGAAAACGTTTTTACTATAGCCAACTTAATTGAAAAAAGGGTATATATACGGTAGAATAGAAGTGTAATTTAATTTAAGGAGGACATATTATGTCAGTAAAAGTAGCAATTAATGGTTTTGGGAGAATCGGAAGATTAGCTTTCAGAATTATGTTTGGCAACAAAGATTTTGATATCGTTGCAATTAATGATTTAACAGATGCAGAACAATTAGCGTACCTATTGAAATACGATAGTTCACAAGGTAGATATGACAAAGAAGTTTCATTTGAAGGTAATGAATTAATTGTTGATGGAAAAAGAATCACAATTTTATCTCAACGTGATCCTGAACAATTACCATGGAAAGAAAATGATGTTGATGTTGTATTAGAATGTACAGGATTTTTTGCTTCTGAAGAAGGGTCAAAAAAACACATTAAAGCAGGTGCTAAAAAAGTATTAATTTCTGCACCAGCAAAAGGAAATGTACCGATGATTGTTTTCGGTGTAAACGATGATGTTCTAATAGGAGATGAAACTATTGTTTCAGCTGCTTCATGTACAACAAACTGTTTAGCACCAATTGCTAAAATTTTAAACGATAGTTTTGGTATTGAAAAAGGATTTATGACAACAGTTCATGCTTATACAAATGATCAAGCGACTTTAGATATACCTCATAAAAAAGGTATTAACGCAAGAAGAGGTAGAGCTGCTGCTGCAAATATTGTACCAACATCTACAGGTGCTGCAATTGCAGTTGGAAAAGTATTACCTGAATTAAATGGAAAATTAGATGGAATGGCTTTACGTGTACCGGTTATTACTGGTTCAGTTGTAGACTTAGTTGTTGAATTAAGTAAAAATGTAACAGTTGAAGAAGTTAATGAAGCTGTGAAAAATGCTCAATCTGATACAGTAGGATATACTGAAGACCCAATTGTTTCTTCAGATGTTATTGGTATCTCATACGGAACATTGTTTGATTCATTATCAACTAAAATTATAGAAGTAGATGGAAAACAATTAGTAAAAGTTATCACTTGGTATGATAATGAATATTCATTTACATCTCAAATGATAAAAGTATTAAAAAAACTAGCACAATAATTTAACTTAAAAAAAGCATCTGCGGATGCTTTTTTATTAACAAAAAGGTGATTTAATGGACTTTTTTTATCAATGGTTAGAGAACTTAAGGGTTTTAATTCAAAATCATTTCTGGTTAGCGCCTTTAATTGGTATGTTTTTACCATTTATCGAGGCGATTTTCCCAACCTTACCCTTAGCCATTATTATATCTTTTAATCTAAGTGTTCTTGGCGCAGCCACCGGAGTTATTGAAGGTGCGATACTTACAATTCTTCTTTCAACAATTGGCTCATTTTTAGGAATGCTTTTAATCTATTTCTTGATAAGAATTACTTTTGCTGATTATTTCGTAAGAAAAGTTAAAAAATATAAATATGGTCATACATTTTTAAACGCAGTAGAAGGAAAAAGTAAATGGTTTGTTTTAGCGCTATTATCTAACCCGTTTTTACCATCATCTGTATTAAACTATGGATTATCACTTGCAAAAGTAAGTTTAAAAAAATATTTATTGTTAACGGGTATTTCAAGACTAATCATTATTATATTTATGGTTTTCTTAGGGTCTATATTTAGTTTACAAGAAAATCCATTAAATGTTATTTGGATGATGGTTGCATACTTTATTATCCTAGGTATATGGGTAATATATCTAAACACATTGAAGAAGAAAAAAGGATCATTTTTTGAAGATAAGGATTAGTATTTGAATGTTTATTTTTCATTTTTCATGTTATAATAAATTTTGAGGTGATTAGACAATGAATAAAAATGAATTTATTAAAAGAAGAAAAACATTATGTGAAAAATTGGATGATCAAAGTTTTGCTTTATTAGCCGCTGGGCAGTCTAAGCATAAGTCACTTGATCAAATGTATAAATATTTTCCAGAAAGAAGTTTTTATTATTTAACAGGATTAAAAAGAGAAAATTTTATTTTAATATTAGCAAAAAATAAAAAAGTGAATTTAGACTTTATCTTTATTGAAGAACCAAGTGATTTTGCGACAAAATGGCTTGGGAGACGAATGACCAAAGAAGAAGTAAGTGAAGTATCTGGCATCGATGAACAAAGAATTTTCTATCTTCATGAATTTGATGATTTTATTGGTAAAAAACTATTGTTAGATTCTAGACATCTAATTCTTGAGCATGTTCCTGAAAACATCTATTTAGATATGTATAGAGCTGGAAATATGCAAAAACCAATTAGTTTTTTAACATTTAAAAAAATTATTAATAATTATCCTGAACTTAGAATCAAAAATATTAATGAAATGATTTTTGATATGAGAAGAGTAAAATCTGAAGAAGAAGTCAAGGAAATTAGAACTGCAGTTGAACATACTAAACATGGTATTCATTCAATTTTTGATTATGCTAAACCAGGTATCAATGAAAGAGAATTTGAAGCCACATTTGAATATAACATTAAGTTATCAGGTTCAACGGGTAATTCTTTTGATACGATTGTTGCTGGCGGAAAAAATGCAACGGTATTACATTATGTTGAAAATGACCAAAAGATTCAAGATAATACTATGGTATTGTTAGACTTAGGTGCTTTCCATAATGAATATGCTGCAGATATCAGCCGTACTTTCCCTATTAATGGACGGTTTACTGAAAAACAAGCTAATTTATATAATTTGGTTTTAGATGTAAATAAAAAGACCATTAAAAAGATTAAACCGGGTATTTATGTAAGAGAACTTAATGAATTTGCAAAAGATGCTTTAGCAGATGGTATGATGAAGTTAGGGTATATTAAAGAAAAATCTGAGATTTTGAAGTATTATTATCATAATGTTAGTCATTATATGGGATTAGATGTTCATGATGTTGGGACATATACAAAGAAACTTGAACCAGGTGTTGTTTTAACAGTTGAACCAGGTATCTATATTGAAGAAGAAAAAATAGGTATTCGTATTGAAGACGATATTTTAGTTACAAAAGATGGTTATGAAAACCTTAGTAAAGATATTATCAAAGACATTAAAGATATAGAAGGATATTTTAACAAGAAGGAATAATATGACATATGTTGAAGGTACTATAAAAAGATATTTATTTTATAGTGAAGACAATTCTTATTCAGTCATTAAAGTTGAAATTACTGACACTAATGATCCTGAATTAATTCGTTATGAACCCACAATTATAGTTTGTGGGTTTTTTCCAAAGTTAGACAGTCATTCAAATTATAAATTTAATGGTGAGATTATTCACCACGATAAATATGGTTTGCAGTTTAATGCCAAAACGTTTGAACGCATTATTGACCATACCTATGATGGAATTATTGATTATTTATCAAGCGATATCTTTCCAGGGGTTGGTGTTAAAACTGCAGAGAGAATTGTGGATTCAATAGGACTTAACTGTCTAGATGAAATTGCTGAAGATAAAAAAATCTTAGATACTGTGCCTAAATTAAATAAAAAACTTAAGGAAGTCATCCACGAAGGCATTATTAAAAATAGAGAAATGGAAAACACCCTTGTTTGGCTATATGGTTTTTCTATCTCACCCAACATGGCAATGAAAATATATTCACAATATGGCATTGAAACTAAACAAATTATAAAAGAAAACCCATATATACTTATGGAAGAAGTTGAAGGTATCGGTTTCAAGAGGGCTGATGAGATTGGATTAAAAATAGGATTTTCACATGACTCTGATATAAGGATATCAGCAGTTATATATTATTTGTTAAGCGAGTACATGAATAAATATGGGGATACATATTTACTTAAAGATGACTTGATTCGCTTTACGCTAAGGTTTCTTAACAACCAACAATCAGAAGAAGTTGAAGATAATAAAGTGCTCACACAATTAGAATATCTTCTTGAAAGAGGAAAGATCATTGAAGAGCAAGATAAGATTTCATTAAATTACTTATATTATGCAGAAAATTTTATTGCAAAAAAAATGTTAGCTTTAAATAATGAATTAAATGATTTTCATGATATTCCAATGCATATTGAAGCTTTTGAAAAAATAAATAATATTGTATATACAAAAGCACAAAGAAAAGCCATTCAACTTGCTCTATCTAATAATATGAGTATTATTACTGGTGGACCAGGTACTGGTAAAACCACAGTGATTAAAGGTATCATTGATGTTTATAAAATGTCTAGAAATCAAAGTGTTGATGAATTTGATATAAGATTAGCTGCCCCAACAGGTAAAGCGGCCAAAAGACTTACTGAATCAACTTTGTTACCAGCAACAACAATTCATAAATTACTTGGATATGATTTTGATGGTCATTTTAAATTTGACGAACATCATCCACTAGAAGCGAAAGTATTGATAGTAGACGAAGCATCCATGATTGATTGTTTATTAATGAGAAAACTATTAGGCGCAATTCAACCAGGGACCATTGTTGTTTTGGTTGGAGACGCCAATCAGTTACCTTCAGTAGGGCCGGGCGATGTTTTAAATGATTTAATTGTTTCAGATATGTTTCCGGTTCAAAGATTAAATATTATTCATCGTCAAGCTAAAGACTCTCATATTATTTCACTTGCTTATGATGTACTAGAAAAGCAAATCAGTGAAGATATTTTAGAGAATAAGGACGATAGAGTTTTTGTTCACGCAAAAGATACATATATCAGTTCTAATGTGCTAAAACTCATCGAAAGATTAATATTAAAGGGATATGGTCTTATTGAAGATATTCAAGTATTAATTCCGATGTATAAAGGCATGAATGGAATCAATCGTATGAATGATTTAATTCAAGAGACTTTTAACGGAGAATCTAAAGATCAATCCATTACATTTGGAAATAAAAAATTCTATTACCAAGATAAAGTGATGCAGTTGGTTAATCAACCTGATAAGAATGTCATGAATGGTGATCAAGGTGTTGTGGTTGGAGTAGATGATGAGAAAGAACTATTAATAGATTTTTCTGGGAACGTTGTCAGATACAATAGAAAAGAACTTGATCAATTAACATTGGCGTATGCCACTTCAATACACAAATCTCAAGGGTCTGAATACAAAGTGGTTATTTTGCCTTTGACGATGTCCTATACGATAATGTTAAGAAAGAAACTATTATATACGGCCATTACAAGAGCAAAAGAAATGTTGGTCATGGTAGGTAATCTTGAAGCATTTAGAAGAGGCGTTTTAGGTAAAGATAGAAAAAGAAATACACATTTACAAAACTTTTTATTGAAAGAAAGTCAACCAAAAAATGATAATCAAATTAAAATAGAAGATTTTCTTGATGATGACGAATAATATTTGCAAATCAATAGTAAATATTGTATAATAATTTTGAAATCTATGACGAAGATAAGTAGTACATTAGTCTTTGAAAAGAAGAGAGTTTAGTGTTGGTGAAAACTAAACAAAGATTAATTGCGAAGCTCCTTCTGAGAGGTGTTAATCACACACGTGACTCGCGTTAAGGGTTTGAGTGCTAGGTAACTAGAATTAAGGTGGTACCGCGATTTAATCGTCCTTTATATATATAGAGGGACGATTTTCTTATTTAATGAGGTGAAAGTATGAAAAATTTAAAAGGACATGAAATTAGAAAAATATGGTTAAACTTTTTTAGTGATAAAGGTCACCGTATTGAAGAAAGCGCATCATTGATACCCAATAATGATCCTACTTTATTATGGATGAATTCAGGGGTCGCTGCTTTAAAACAGTATTTTGATGGACGTGTTGTTCCTAAAAACCCATGCATTGTTAATGTACAAAAATGTATACGTACTAATGATATAGAAAACGTTGGTAATACCGCAAGGCATCATACATTTTTTGAAATGCTTGGTAATTTTTCTATAGGCGATTACTTTAGAGATGATGCAATCGATTATGCATATGAGATATTATCCAGTCCAAAGTATTTTGATATGCCATTAGATAAACTTTATTTTACTTATTATCCAACAGATAATGAAACATATGATAAATGGCTTGATAAAGGGATTAAACCAGAAAATTTAATACCTTCAGAAAATAACTTTTGGGAAATTGGTACTGGACCATGCGGACCATGTACTGAAGTATTTTATGACAGAGGACCTGATTTTGGTGACCATACAACTGAGTCAATAAAAAAAGATATTGAAAATGATAGATATGTTGAACTTTGGAATATTGTATTATCGCAATATAATGCAAAAGATGATTTAGCAAGAGAAGAATATCCGGAATTACCGAGCAAGAATATTGATACTGGTGGAGGACTAGAAAGATTCGCATCAGTTTTTCAAAATGCGAAAACAAATTTTGAAACTGATTTGTTCTTGCCAATTATAAACCGATTCGGTGAAATTGCTCAGATAGAATATACAGGTCAGAAATCATTTAAGATTGTTGCTGATCACATTAGAACCATTACGATGGCTTTAAATGATGGCGCAATGATTTCGAATGAAGGTAGAGGTTATGTCATACGCAGGCTATTAAGAAGAGCTGTTAAACACGGAAAACAAAATGGAATAGATAAACCATTTCTATCTGATTTGGTCACAGTTGTTATTGAACTAATGAAACCATTTTATCCGGGATTAGAAGAAAAAGCATCAATCATAAAAAAAATAATTCACAATGAAGAAGTGAAATTCTTAGAAACTTTAAACTCTGGTGAAGAAAAATTACTTGAAATTATTAAACGTAGTGACAATAAATTAATTAGCGGTGAAAATGCATTTTTATTATATGATACTTATGGATTTCCTTTAGAATTAACTGAAGAATATGCTGAGGAAAAGGGATTCAAAGTTGACATTGCTGGTTTCAAACAAGAAATGGAAAAACAAAAAGAACGAGCTAGAAATGCACGTACTGATACATCATCTTTAACATCACAAAATAGTGAATATCTAGAATTCAAAGAAACTTCTGAATTTGTTGGGTATGATAGATTGGATGAAATGACAGAAGTTATAAAGGTTTTTCCAGAAGGAATTGTCCTAAGAAAAACACCATTTTATGCAACATCTGGTGGACAAATTGCTGATAAAGGCGTTATTTATAACGATGATTATCATCTACATGTTATAGATGTTAATAAATTACCAAACGGACAGTTTTTACATTCGATTAAAGAAGATATTCCGGAAAATTTAGAAGGTCAAACTGTCAGAGCAAGTGTTGATCAAGAAAATAGAGAATTTACAGAGTATCACCATTCTGCAACACATTTATTATTTAAAGTTTTAAGAGATACTTTAGGGAAGCATGTTTCACAGCAAGGTTCTCAAGTGACAAGTACAAGTTTGAGATTTGATTTTAATCATTTTGAAAATTTAACTGATGAAGAAATTATAAAAATTGAAGAATTAGTGAATGATATGATTCAAGAGGAATATTTCACATCAACATCAATTCTATCTGTAGATGAAGCAAAAGAAAAAGGCGCTATTGCAGAATTTGGTGAAAAGTATTCTGATAAAGTAAGAACAGTTGATTTAAAGTATACCCTTGATTTATGTGGTGGGACCCATGTTAAAGATGTTTCAGATATTGAACGATTCGCTATTAAAGCTGTATATTCTATTGGTTCAGGTATTTACAGAATAGAAGGGTTAGCAAATGATAGAGTGGATGACTTACTAAGTGAATTAACTGGTTTGAATGAAGACATTGAAAATCTAAGAAGAAAAGCAAGAAAGATTATTGAACAAGCAAAAAACGAAAAAATGGATTTAACGATAGATTTTAAAGAGGATTATAAACCTGTTGGATCTTACAAAGATGTTATTCATCAAAGAGAGTTACTAAAAGATTTACAACAGTCAGTTAAATCATTGGAAAAAGAATTCAACCAATTGAAAGAAACACAATCATTAAATAAAGTTGGTGACTTCTCGAAAGATACATATGATAATAAAATTATTTCTCTTGTTAAAGGTGTAAATGCCTCAGTACTTAAACAACTAGCAGATGATTTGATCCAAACGTTAGACAATGGATTTATTTTGCTAGCGACTATACAAAATAAAAAAGTAATATTTATTGCTAAAAGCAATGATGAAACTTTAGATGCAGGAAAAATCGTTAGAGAAGCAGCTAAAATATGTGATGGATCAGGCGGAGGAAGAAAAGATTTTGCTCAAGCGGGCGGAAAAGACACTTCTAAAATCAATGATGCATTAGAAAAAGTTAAGGAGCTTGTATTATGAAAATATTAGGCCTAGATTTGGGTTCTAAGACATTAGGTGTTGCAAGTTCTGATTTATCTCAGACCATTGCTTCAAGGGTTAAAACGATTACTTTTGACACAAACAATTATAAAGCAGCAATTAGAGAGTTAAAAGAATTGATTGATTTTACACTATATGAGAAGATAGTATTAGGGTTGCCGAAAAATATGAATGGTAGCCTTGGATCTCAAGCTGAAGATACATTGGTTTTTAAAAAGAAACTTGAAAATTCTACAAACAAGGAAGTTGTTTTGTGGGATGAGAGATTAACATCTAAAATGGCAAATGCCATTATGATAACGGCAGATATGAGCCGTAAAAAGAGAAAGAAAAAAGTAGACTATATAGCAGCTACGATTATATTACAAAGCTATTTAGATAGCAGAAAGTGAGGAATGACATGACAGATTTACAAGATACTATCATCTTAACAGATGAATTAGGTAATGAATTAACTGCAAGAATTATTTTAACTTTTGAATCAGAAGAGTTTAATAAATCATACGTTGTTTATAAATTAGACAATGATGATAATGATGAGTTTAATGCCGCTAGCTTTGATCCTGAAGATGGCGACGAAGGTTCTTTAGGACAAATTGAAACAGATGCTGAATGGGATTTAGTTGAAGAAGTATTAGAAAGCTTCTTAGAAGAACAAAACGAAGAAACTGAAGAAAACGAAGAAAAATAAGATGAATCAAGAATATTTGAGAAATGTTAATAAACCGTTTGACCATGAAATTGTTGCTAAACTAAAACAACAAGCAAAGGTTGATCAAATACCCATCATGACTGATGAGGGTATTCATTTCTTGATTCAACTGATTAAAATTCACAATGCAAAAAAAGTGCTTGAGATTGGAACAGCTATAGGTTATAGTTCTATTCTTATGGCACTTTTTACCAATGCAGAAGTGACAAGTATTGAAAGAAATGAAACATTATTTAAACAAGCGAATAGTAATATTGAATTTGCAAATCAGTCTAATAAAATTAGATTACTTTTAGGCGATGCAAATGATGTAATTATTGATGATGATGACTATGATATTATCTTTATTGATGCAGCAAAATCTTCTTATATTAGATTTTTTGAAAAATTTTCGAAAAATCTTAAAACTGGAGGATTAATTGTTTCTGACAATTTATTATTTAGGGGCATGGTTGCTCATCCTGAAGATATTGAAAGTCGAAACAGAAAACAACTTGTAAAAAAAATAAATCATTATAATGAATTTATTGTAAATCACCCAGATTTTGATAGTTACATTTATGACATAGGGGACGGTTTATCAATATCTATTAAGAAATAGGTGATTATATTGAATATAGTAGCTAGATTAAAAACAAAAGATGAAATTCAAAATATGATTGATTTAGGTGTCAATGTAGTGATGCTTGACACGTCAGTTTTTACAGCCAAATCAATTTTTCCGCTTAATCAAACAGCGTTTAAAGAAGTATTTCAGTTGATTCATAATCATAAAATAAATGTGTATGTATATATTAATAAAATGATTCATGAAACTGATATTTTTGAACTAAATGCTTGGATGAAGTTTTTTAAAGAAATTGGTATTGATGGTATTGTTATTAATGATTATACAGTCTATGTTATCGCTAAAGAATATGGATTAGAAAATAAAGTCATCTATCAACCAGGAACCATGAACACCAATACCTTTGATGCGATGTTTTTAGAGGATAAAATTAAAGGCATGACTTTGTCTAAAGAGATTACACTTGAGGAAATCTTAACTATTGTGCAATCACCTTCAAAGATAGAATATTCTCTTGTAGGTCATGGTTTTATTGATATGTTTTATTCAAAAAGGCAATTAATAACCAACTACTTTATCCATAAAAATAAAAAAAATTATAAAATAAAAAACAATCACCAATTTGTTCTTGAAGAAAAAACAAGAGATAGTATATATTATCCTATACTTGAAGACAATATGGGTACGCATATCTTTAGAGATAAACAACTTCAGTCTTTTGAAGAATTGATTCAACTAAAAGACTATATATCAGATTTCTTTATTGAAAGATTGTTTATTGATGATGTGGAATATTATGATACAATTAAGGCTTATCAAAACACACAAGTTCAACAGAAATTCTTAGATAAGTATCATAGTAATTTTAATAGTGGATTTTATTACCTTCCAACAGAAAAGACCAAGGGTGAACGACATGTTGACTGAATTATTAGCGCCCGCAGGTAATTTGTATAAAGCAAAGATTGCTTTATTATATGGTGCTGATGCAGTTTATATTGGCGGTAAACAATTTTCATTAAGAGCTAGAGCTTCAAACTTTGATTACTCGATGATTGAAGAACTTGTAAAATTTGCACATGACTTAAATAAAAAAGTTTATGTGACAATGAATATGGTCTTTCATGATGAAGATGTTTTTGGATTGGATGAATATTTACTAGAATTAGAAAAAATCGGAGTTGATGCAATCATCTGTTCTAATATGATTGTCATTGAAAAAGCCAAAGCATTAACAAATTTAGAAATTCACTTATCAACTCAATTTTCATTAACTAATTCTGTATTGTCTAATTATTTTTATAAACAAGGTGTAAAACGTGTTGTGTTATCAAGAGAAGCGTCTCTTGATGAAATAAAAATGATACAATCGAAATCACAAACAGACTTAGAAGTGTTTATTCATGGAGGAATGTGCGTGTCATATTCTGGCCGTTGTACGTTATCAAATTATACAGTATTAAGAGATGCTAACAGAGGCGGATGCGCACATACTTGTAGATGGCTATATAATCTTTATGAGGGTGACTCACTAGTTTCTGATGATTATGATTTTCAAATGTCTTCTAAAGATTTAGAAGCGACAAATCAAATAAAAGATTTACTGGATTTAAAAGTTGCTTCATTAAAGGTAGAAGGACGTATGAAGTCAATTCATTATATTGCAACAGTGATTAACACTTATAGAATGATGATTGATGATTATGAGATGAATTGTATGAGGCCTATTGAACAATATCAATCAGAGATAAAAAAAGCTGAAAATAGATTAACATCTCATGGTTTTTTTGAAGGTGAGACAACCATAGAACAACAACTATACAATAGTAGAAGTGAAGTGCCGACAAAAGAATTTGTTGGCTTAGTGAAAGCTTATGACTATGAAAACAAAGAACTGGTTATTCAACAACGTAATTATTTTGAACCAAAAGATCGTTTAGAGATACTTATGCCGGACAAAACTATCATTCAACTGCAAGCAGGTATTATTAGGGATGAAGAAGATTTAGAATTGGATGCAGCAAGACATCCATTGCAAATTGTTAGGATTGCTTGTCCTATAGCGGTAATGGATAACAGTATGATTAGGAAAATTATATAAAAATTATTTTAAGAATATAATAAATATATGTTATAATATTAAAATGTAAAGGGGACATAATATGGAAAACAAGTTTAAATTAACACAAACTGGTTACGACCAACACAAAAAGGAATTAGAGAAATTAAAAGGTCCAATTAGAGAGAAGAATTTACTAGATTTAAAGGAAGCTAGAGCACAAGGAGATTTATCTGAAAATGCTGATTATGATGCAGCAAGGGATGAACAAGCTAGAATTGAAGCACGAATTAAAGAAATTGAAAATATTCTAAAGAACAGTGTTATTATTAATGAAAATAGTCGTTCAAGATTAATTTCAGTTGGAAAACAAGTCACTGTAAAATTCGTTAAACAAAAAATTGAGAGACAATTAAAAATTGTTGGTTCAATTGAAGCGAATCCTTTAAACAATCAAATTTCTGATGAGTCACCTTTAGGAAAAGCGCTTATTGGTCAGAAAAAAGGACAAACAGTTAACTATAAAGCTGAAACAGGAAAAGACATTACAGTTGAAATTGTAGATGTAAAATAGTTTATTGTGAGGTTGGAATTGTGATAGGAATTATTGGTGCACTTGATATAGAGTTAAATTTCTTTTTTGAAAAAATGATTATTGCTAAAACAGAATTGATTGGCGATAAAACTTTTTATCTTGGAAAAATTAATAATCATGAAATTGTGATCGTTAAATCGGATATTGGTAAGGTAAACGCAGCCATCGCTGCGACTGTTTTAGCAAGCCATTATCATGTGAATATGATCATTAATACCGGTGTTGCTGGTGGATTGAAACCCGCTGAATTAGGTGATATCATATTGGGCGAAGGTATTGCCTATTTTGATGCGTCTTTGAACGCAATTGATGATTTACCCTATGGTAAAATGGGGGATGATCCATTAATCGTCCAAAGTGATAGAAAGTATTTAAAGCTTGCCAAAGAAATTTTTGATAGACTGGGTTATGATTATAAAGTAGGAAACATTGTATCTGGAGACAAATTCGTTACAAAATTACGGTATTTGGACAAAATCAGTAAAAATGTTTCTAATATTTTAGCGTGTGAAATGGAAGGAATGGCCATCGCCATGACTGCTTATAAATTTAGTATTCCCTTTGTATCTGTGAGAGGGATATCTGATATAGTAGAAGATAATTCTCAAACAATATCATATCAAAAAGTCTCAAAAGAAGTTGCTAAAAAAAGTTCTAATTTTGTTATTTCATTTTTAGAGGAACTAGATGAATCATATTAAACTTGATAATTATTCAATTAATTATCAAGTTTTTTTCAAAAAAATTAAACATATGTATATACGATATGAAGACAACACAATTAAGATAACTTGTAACAAAAAGATCTCTCAACAAACAATTGAATCATTTATGTTTAAACATAAAAAGTGGATATTAAAGTATCACTCGATTGAAAAATATGATTTATATAATGAAAGCAATATGTATATATGGGGTAAGAAATATTCAGTTGTAGTTGATGAAAATATACAAGAATATATATATTTTGATCATCAGTATATTCGTATTCAAGACACATTATTTAATACTAAGAAAATTGAAAAATTCTATAAAAGTATGGTTTTAAAGGAAATACAATATATTTTAGATCTTGATAAGTACTTTATAAAACAGTATATTTTATTAGATAATGTGACATATAAATCTCAATTAATGAAATCAAGGTTAGGCAGTTGTATTGGTAATAAAAGAATTGTTAAATTAAATTCGCTTTTGGCTCGTTTAGATAAAAAATATATGAAGCTGGTTTTATTTCATGAATTATCACATTTAAAAGTATCTAATCATTCAAAAAGTTTTCATACTTTATTAGAGACTATATTCCCTGATCATAAATATTTGAATAAAAGTTTGAAAAAAGAAATTAAAAGATTTGTGTATTAGATTAACGGAAATAACCTTTAAAAATATAGACAATTTGTATTCTTTTATGTATAATATGGTTAATGTCGGAGGCGAAGATGATTGAGATTTTTTTAAGAAAAAAATATTTTTATCCTAAAGAATATCATCAAACAATTTATGATATAGATTTTATAGCTTTGAAAGAAAAAGGAATAAAGAATATATTGATTGATTTGGATAATACTTTGATTCCTTATGATGAACATTTAGCAAACGATCAAATAAAGACTTTAATGAAAAAATTGGAATCACTTGATTTTAAAGTGATGATTATTTCAAACAATAACGAACAAAGAGTAAAAAAATTTTGTGATGATATTGATTGTGAATATATATTCAGCGCAAGAAAACCTTTTAAATACGGGTTTAAAAAAGCTCTTAAAAAACTAAATCATCCTCCGAGACAAGAAGTTGCTTTAATTGGTGATCAGTTTATGACTGATGTTTTTGGTGGGAATAGAATGGGATTTTATACAATTGTTGTAGATGCGATTAAACGAAAAACTGAAAAATGGTATACAAAGTTAAATCGTCGTCTAGAAAGAAAAGTATTACATAGACTAAAAAGAACTGATTTAGAATATTATGAGAAATTACATTTAGAGGGAAAGAGGTAAACAATGTTTGAAAATGCATATTGTAATGGCTGCGGCTCTAAAATTCAAAGTAAGGATAATACAAAGCCAGGTTACGTAAGTGAAGAACTTTTATCAAACAGATCTGAAGATGAATTGATATGCCAGCGTTGTTTCAGAATCAAAAATTATTCAGAAACTTTTCCTTATGAAGTGTCTAATGATGAATTTTTAGAAGTGGTTGAAAAGATTAAAAATGAAGATGCTTTAATTGTTAAAATCGTTGATATTTTTGATTTTTCTGGTTCATTTGTTCCTGCAATTAAAACTTTAACTGAGATGAAAGATGTTATCTTAGTTGGAAATAAAGTTGACTTACTTCCAAAAAATGTTAAGTTAAAGAAAATTCTAAATTGGTTGAAAGTAATGTTGAAACACCAAGGTTTTTCCGTATTGGACTGTGTTTTAGTTTCAGCTAAATATGATGATAATTTTGATGAACTGATGAGACTGATTTATAAACATAAAGGTAAAAGAAATGTTTACATCGTTGGTTCAACCAATGTTGGTAAATCTAAAATCATTAATCAAATCTTGAAAAGATATTTAGGGGCTGCTTCTAATATTGTGACTGAATCTTTATCGCCTCATACGACGTTAGGAATGATTGGGTTTAATTTAGTAGATGGATCTATCATTTATGACACTCCTGGTGTTATTAACAAACACCAATACATGCATTATCTTTCAAGAAAATCTTATAAGTTAACGTATCCTCAAAAAGAAGTTAAACCGTTAGTTTTTCAGTTAAATGAAGAACAAACTTTATTCTTTGGAGGTTTGGCCAGAATAGATATTATTTCTGGAGAAACTTGTGATGTCATTAATGTTGTGACCTATTTTTCCAATAAATTAAACATTCATCGGACGAAAACAGAAAAAGCCAATAGACTATATAAAGATAAATTATACAGTTTGTTATCGCCACCGACTTCTTTAGATGAAGAATTGCCAAAATGGGTATTTCATGAATTTAGAATTAGAGACAATCAAAAGTATGATATCGTATTTTCAGGCTTGGGTTTTGTAACATTAAGAGCACCTTTTCATGTTAAAGCTTATGCACCATTTGTTGTTGGTGTTTATACAAGAATGGCGATTATTTAATGAAAAGTAACCTTATTGAAAACATCATTTCATATCTAGTGAATGTTTTTGAATCTGATCAAGACAGATTGAATCATACGCTCAGTGTGAGAGATATGGCTTTGAAATTAGGAAAGATTCACTCAGTGGATTTGTTTAGACTTGAAGTTGCAGCACTTTTACATGATTTCACTAAAAACGAATCAATTGATGATGCATTTGAAATGGCTAAAAAAAAGTTTAGTGAAGATGAATTAAAGCAAATACCACAAGGTTGTTTACATGCTTATTCAGCAGCTGGTAAGGCAGAACTTGTTTTCTCAATTGATGATCAAGAGATAATAGATGCTATTATTTATCACTGCACAGGTAGAATTTTCAAATCAAGAGTTGAACAAATTGTGTTTATTAGTGATTATATTGAAGAATCAAGAGCATTTGTAGATGAGTCTTTAAGAGACATGGCAATAAAAGATCTTGATTTAGTCACATACCATATTTTTAATAATTCAGTAGGCTACTTAGAAAAAAAGAATAGAAATGTATCTGCTTTATCAAAAGATGCATTGTCTTATTATAAAAATAAAACGGAGGTAATTAATGAGCGTTAGTTTAACAAAAGTATATAATACATTATCAGACTTAAAATTATATGATATATTAATATATGATTTTAGAGGGCAGTCTCCTTTTTTTGATTATCAGATAATTGCATCAGCTTCTAATGAAAGACAAGCTCACTCATCAGTAGACTTTATCAAAAGAATACTTGAAGACCAAGATGATTTTCATGTTGAAAGTGATACATCTCATCGATGGGTTTTAATAGATTTAAAAAAGATAATCATTCATATAATGCATAAGGACACAAGAAACGATTATCAAATAGAAAAATTATTTTATGATCGAAAAAAAATAAATATTGAGGACCTTGATAATGGAATATGATTATCTAGCAAATTTTTATGATGCCTTTATTGACGAAGAGGTTTACGAACAGTATTTAGATTACATATCAAAATACTCAACAACAGGATCTGTTTTGGATATTGGATGTGGTACTGGTAATCTTTCTATCCAACTGGCTCGTTTAGGAAATGATGTGGTCGCAACTGACTTAAGTGAAAATATGCTTTACATCGTTTCTCAAAGAGCTGAAAACGAAGGTTTAGACATTGAAGTTGGTGTTTATGATCTTTTGGATCCAATAGATTATGATTTTGATTTAATTATTGCATCTATGGATGTGATCAATCATTTATCTGATTTAGAAGATGTTGAATTTGGTTTTACCAATATATATAATAGTTTAAAAGATAACGGCATTTTTATTTTCGATATTTTATCAGTTGAGTTTATTGATGCTTTTGATGGGTATGAAGAAATTGATGAAGAATTTAATTTTCATTGGAAGAGCAAAAAAGGTGATAAACCCCATAGTATCATTCATACAATTAAAGTTGAAAATGAAGAGAATCCACAAGAAATTCATATTCATGAACAAACACATGAATATTTAGAATACGAAAAAATTATAGAAAAAGTAGGATTCAAATTAATCGATTCAAAAACCTTACCTGAAAGAAAGATATATGTTGTACAAAAAGCAAAATAAAAGCACTCAATAATTGAGTGTTTTTTTTATAAAGATTTTTCACCTTAGAACTGTATTATTTAATTGAGGTGATTTTATGAATTGGATTAAAAACAACATAGGTATTTTTCTAATATTAATCGGGATTATTGGATTTGTTATTGTTAATAATTTTATTTCAAAGGTGCCAGTAAATGAAATGAATTATCAGTTAACAACAGAATCATTGAATGTTACTGCTGACATACAAGTTGAAATTAAAGGCGAAGTTCATTTGCCTGGAATTTATGCTTGCGGAAAAGATGAAAGAGTATTGGATTTAATCAATAAAGCTGGAGGATTAACAGAAGATGCTTTTGTAGATGACATTAATCGTTCTCAAAAGTTAGAAGATGAGATGGTCATTGTTATACCAAGGAAGATGAATAATTCCACAGAGACACCTAACATTCAGCGCTACATCAACGTTGAGGTCAAAGGTGAAGTATTGAACCCGGGATTGTACAAGTTGAAAGAGAACGCGATTATCAACGATTTAGTAGAAGATGCAGGCGGGTTCAGTATAAATGCAAATATTGCCTTAATAAACTTGGCTCAAAAATTATCTGAAGGAGACTCTATAATTATTAAGAGTCTTGATGATATGAAGCTATATGTTGAAATCAAGGGACAAGTGACTTATCCTGGCGTTTATTATATGGAAGCTAGTGATTTGGTAATCGATTTAATCAATGCAGCTGGTGGTTTACTTGAAGACGCACATACTGAAGATATCAATCTTGTAGAATTGCTTAGTAATCATCAAGTGATTACTATTGAAAGTAAGAATGAAAAAGAAAATACTTTAGCAGTTGATATTAAAGGTGCGGTTAAGAATCCCGGGGTATATTTCTTTAATCAGGGCGATAGAGTTGTTGATGTGATAAATCTTGCCGGTGGTTTTGATGAAAATGCTGATTATGAACATATAAATCTATCAGAATTTGTTCAAGATGAACAGTTAATTATAATTTCAACCATTGAATCAGAAATGATGATGGCTGTTGATTTAAAGGGAGAAGTGAAATATCCTGGCGTATATTATTTAAAAGAAGGTTCTAGGGTTTTAGATTTAATAAGAATGGCAGGTGGATTTAGACCTGATGCAGATTCCATTAGTTTGAATTTATCAGAGATTCTCAATGATGAAGATTTAATTATTGTTGATAAAGTAGTAACAACACAAGACAATTTATTTGTTGAAATAAGGGGAGAAGTATATTTTCCTGGTATTTATACGATGAGACCAGGCGATCGGTTATTAATGTTAATCAATAGAGCCGGTGGTTTTACAGGAGATGCAGATCAAAATGAAGTGAATTTAACAAGAATATTATTAGATGAAGAAATTATTGTTATACCAAGTCAATTTGATGAAAACATATATGTCTCAATCACTGGTGAAGTATTCAATCCTGGTACTTATTATGTGACTAAAGGCATTGATGTTGTGGATTTAATATATATAGCTGGTGGGTTAACTATAAATGCAAATATTGCAATCATTGACTTTAGTCAGTCAATTTCAGAATCCATATCTATTCATATTCCAAGCATTGAAAGTCAAGTCCCTCAACTACCAAACACACCCGTTGACAAAGTCAATATCAATACAGCGGGTTTAGAACAACTGCAAACATTATCTGGTATTGGTATTATATTGGGTGAAAGAATTATAGAATATAGGGATATAAATGGTGGTTTTAATTCAATAGAGGAAATAATGAATGTTTCAGGAATTAAAGAATACATATATGAAAAAATTAAAGACAATATTACTGTTTAGTGCTTCTAAATATGCTCATATTTCATTAATTATTTCGTTATTTCTATTTGCAACTAAGCATCAATATTTGATCATTTTTGTGATAGTTTATCTAATATTTATCTATTATAAATTTAAACAATTGATGTTAATCACATTATTTTTCGTCATTTTTATAGGCATTAGAATTATACAAATCAATCAAGTAAAACCTGAAAATCTACCAATTAACGGCGAAGTCATTGAAGTTCATAGTAACTACTTAATTGTTAAATCGAAATATAGATATATTGTCTATGATGAAGATGCAATGTCTTTTAAACCAGGTATGATTATTTATATAGAAGGAAAATTTATTGAGTATGATCAAAAACATGTTGAACATAATTTTAATTATAGCGAGTATTTAAAAACACAAAAGATTGTTGATAGAATAGATTCAAGCCATATTTCAATATTGACTCAAAAATATAATCTAAACATCGTATCATTTCATATCAAAAATTACTTTGATGAAAATTACTCCAAAGATGTTTCAACCTATATGAAACTATTTATTCTAGGATATAAAGAAGATTTGGATGATTCGGTGAAAAAACTCTCTAATGACATAGGTATTTCACATCTTTTTGCGATTTCAGGTATGCATTTAGGTTTTATTGTATTAATGCTTAACAAAATATTACAGTTATTTTACTTAAAAAGACAGACATATCATTTCATATTAACAATATTTCTATTATTTTATAATATAGTGACAGGTTTCTCTATTTCTATTGTTAGAGCTTCACTATTTCTCTTTATTATTCTATTGACTAAGGAAAGTAAGCGACGATTTAGTGCCAGTGATTATTTGTCTTTTGTTTTTATTGCTTTCCTTGGAATAAATCCATACTATATATTTAGTTTAGGATTCCAACTGTCATTTTTAATGGCTTATGTATTAATATTATTTAAAGCATTATATATTCACAAACAAGGGATAAGTAAGTTATTGCTTATAAGTTTCATCGCTATTGTTTTTAGTTTACCGATTACATTATCCATCAACAAAACATTTGGTTTATTGAATGTATTATTAAATCCCATATTTATTGTTTATGTTAGTTTGATATTATTGCCTGGAGCCATCATTCTTTTGGTTTGTCCATATTTAAGTCCAATGTATTTGTTTTTTGTTAAAGGTTTTGAAAGATTGATGATTTATGTAGCCGAAATTAATATTTACTATAATTATAATTTTTCTAATTCTTTTATAAAATTATTGTTTTGGTTAGTTATTGTAATTACAATTGTCTATTACAAAAAACATAAAAGAAGAATTGCTTTTCTATGGTTTGGATTTATTGTTGTAATTTTACAATTTACATTGTTAAACGATGACGTTAAAGTGATTCTATTTGATGTCAATCAAGCAGAAGCAAGTTATATTCAAACAAAAGATTGTCGTTTACTCATTGATACTGGTGGTCCAGATGATTATGACACTCTGATTCAATATTTTACAGGTGAAAATATTAAATCATTAGATGCGATAATTTTAACTCACCAGCACCAAGACCATTATGGAGAAATTAATGATATATTATCAGCGATTAATGTAAAAAAACTTTATGTTTCTAAAATATATGAAAATACTGATTTGTCCATTCAGAAGGTGGTTTCAAAGGGCGATATTATAAACTGTGGAAATACACCTATATATGTTTTGAATGGCGATCAAGGATTTGAAAATGAGAATAATAACGCTTTGGTACTATACACGATGATCAGCGGTGAAAGTTGGCTGTTTACAGGCGATATTGAAAATGAAATAGAAGCAATGATGATTCGTGAATATCATTTTGAAGTGGATCATCTAAAAGTTGCTCATCATGGATCAAAGACTTCATCGACTAAAATGTTCATTCAGCATTTTAAACCAAAATACGCTTACATCTCAGCGGGAAAGAATAGTTATGGGTTTCCTAGTGAAAAAGTCATTCAAAACTTATATGAAGAATTAAACAATATTTATATTACAAAGGAACAGGGTAGTATTGTAAATGTCTATGGAAAATTATATCGATATCGATATTTCTATTATAATGGGAAAAAGGATTATGAAATTATTTTCAACATATAAATTCATTATTATTTATGGTATAATATTCTATGGATAAAGAGAGGTTTTCATGAATAAACATTGTTATTTATTATATGGTGATAATCATTTTTCAATAAAAGAACAAACAAATCGCATCTTTGAACAATTTGAAGTTCCAGAAGATGCGATTGAAGTATATGATTTTGAAGAAACAGGCTTACATATAGCGTTATCAAATGCTTTAACGTTGCCTTTTTTAGTTGATAAAAAGGGTGTTATCATTCGTAATTCTAGTTTTTTAATTAGGCAAGGAAAATCAACTGAAGATGAAATTGAAGACTTGATTCGATTTTGCAGCATGAATGTTCCTGAGACAATTATGGTTATTCAAGCACCCTATGAAAAATTGGACGGACATAAGAAGATAGTAAAGTTTTTAAAGAAAAACATTGTGAGTGAAGAGTATAATCATAATAAGAATTTTAATGTCTATGATTTTGTCAAAGAAAAATTGCGTGAAAACGAATTGAAAATAGAACCTTTTGCATTGACTCAATTTGTTAATAGAATTAATCATGATTTAGACAGTGTGAATAATGAAGTGACTAAATTAATATCTTTTGCAAGAGATAAAGAAATTATAAATTCGGAAATGATTATGCAAATCACCAGTAAAGATATTGATGAGAATATATTTAGTTTAGTGAACGCTTTAATCGAAAAAAATAAAGTCAAACTAATGGATATCTATAAAGATTTAAAAGAAATCAATACCAATGAAATTTGGATGCTTTCGACGATATCTAATAAATTTATGGAAATGCTTCATACAAAGTCATTATTAAATTTAGGATATTCTCAAAAAGATGTCATGGGTTATTTTAAAGTATCAAGCGGGAGAGCTTATTACATGAAAAAAAATGCAGAAGAAATTAGCTATAACCAGCTAGAAAATCATATTTCTGCGTTATCTGATTTAGACTATCGTATAAAAAGTGGTCAAGTTGATAAAGCAAATGGACTAGAGTTATTCTTATTAAAAGCATAAAAGACACTTTTCAGTGTCTTTTTATTATATAAATAAAAACATTCGCAATACGAACGCTATTCATTATTTATTCTATTTGTATGCCTTATAATGTATTTACTTTTCTAGATAAACGAGCTTTTTGTCTGCTAGCATAGTTTTTATGTTGGATACCTTTAGCAACACTTTTGTCGATTTTCTTGAATGCGTAGTTTAAATAGTCTGTTGCATTCTCTTTTTCACCATTTTTAACAGCTGCTTCAACTTTTTTGATTGCAGTTTTTAAAGAAGATTTAAAAGATGCATTTGCAAGACGTCTTTTTTGATTTTGAATGTTACGTTTCTTTTGTTGTTTGTTATTAGCCATGATTTTCACCTCCATACGTATAGCGTTATTATTTTATCAAATAAACTTAAAAAAAGCAACAAATAAAAGTTGAAAAGAACAATTAAATCCCTTTATATAATCTATGTCTTGGTTTAATATTAAAAAAAAGATATAATATAGTCAGTAAAGTGTAAGGAGAGCTAAACTTTATGGAGTTAAAGACCAAAGATATTGCTAAATTAAAATTTAATAATCAGCGATTTTCTCTCACAAATGGTAAAGTGTTTTTACTTGGTATTTTAGAAGAAAATGCTGTTAAGGATACACCTGTTTTTACTGTTTATGATGAATGTAGTAAAAAAGTATTGTTTAATCCATTATTTACGATTCTAAAAGCCAATAATCAACTTTTGAGTCCTAAGTTTCAAAAGCCAATTTCTCATTTACAAACTTACAAATTAGAAGAAGATATTCTAACTAGATCAACGACATATCTTATCGATGGTGTAAAAGTTACCATTGATAGTGAAAGATTTATAGATGAGCATGAAATGGTTATTTATATGCAATATAAATTTAAGACAAGTGAAAATTTTACTATTGATTTATATCATGGAATTGATGATACTTGTATCATGCCCGGTCAGGATGTTATGTTATTAAAATCTAAACTTCATGAGATGACTTTAAAAACTTCAAATAGTGGATATATGGTTTTAATGTATCATAAGGATTTCAGACATAAAAATCGCAATAAATCAAATGAACCTACTGAACACTATATAATAGATGCTGAAGCAAATAGAACATATACAATAACCAAAGTTATTGGCTATGATCCGCGTGTAAGACGATTGAAAAAATTATTGAAATATAAACTAAATCAAACATATGAAAAGATAAAAAAAGATCACATCAAATACAAAAAAGCAGAGTTCCAGCAACACAAAATGGACATTATTAGTAATAAAAAAATGGATTTGTTATTGGCGTATGTTTATAGACAACATCTCAATAACTTTCCTTCTTTACATTCTTTAAACCAAACAGGATTTGAAGAATATATGCAGATACTATTTTATATTTATAATGATCCAAATATAGCAAAGCGGAAATTATTGAAACGAATACAAAACATTAAACAGTATAAAAGTGATGCTGTAAGCTTAGGCTTTCAGGGCGCAATTATTATTGACAGTGTTAAGGATTTTAATTCAGGAAACAGAACCATTTACAAAGGTGCTTTATTAATATATTTAATTGAATTGTATCAAGAGATTACAAATGATCTCTCATTAATCGATGAATCTGTTCTTGAATTATCAATTGAAATATGCCGATTCTATATAGATTATTGCGAAATGAATCTCATAGAAACTCATTTTGATTTTAATAATGTTTCAAACCTAAATCATTCATTGAAGCATATAAACAATCATACTTTCACTAATTATTTGATTCGTTATGCAGTGAGGACAGTTAAATTATGGATAAATCCAAATAAGAAATCGAGTGTTGTAAATAGATTCAGTAAAAGTGATTTGAAAGAATTTATAAAAAATATAAATGAACTCAATCGTAAGATATATATTTTAAAACCTAACAATAACCATTTGATTTATCCTTATCAAAATTACTTAGTTGATAAAGAGAGAGAGAGTTTGGATATAAAAGAGGGTTCTATGAATATATTAATTGACCAGTTCTTTTTATTTATTATGTTTAATGATGAGTTCAAATCAAATGAAATAAATGCCAATATTAAATATTTTTCAGAGCAATCTAAAAATTTTAATTTAAATCAATTACTTTTAAATCTTGTTTCAAGTGATATAATGAAAAATAAAGATTTTACTAAATTCTTTGATTCTGTTTCGGTTTTTGAAGAATCATTATTGATAAATAGTCAAGGAATTGATTTTGGCTTGATGGGTCTGGTATATATGTTTGTGATTTTTCGTTTAAGTGGATTAAGATATAAAGGTCAGAGATTTATAGTCGATTCATTGATTCCAAAAAACATTAGAAGATTAGAATATGATATAAAATACCAACATTATCTGGGCACCATTAAAATTAAAAGAAACAGTGCACAATTAGTTTGGAAATATTAGGAGGAAATTATGAAAAGAAAAACAAAAATTATTTGTACCATTGGTCCGGCAATAGACACACCAGAAATGATAGAAAAAATGATTGACGCGGGTATGAATGTTGGACGTCTCAACTTCTCGCATGGAAATCATGAAGAACATAAAAATAGAATCAAAATGATTAGATCAGTTTCTAAGAAACTCAATAGGTTTATTGGGATTATGGCCGACACAAAAGGTCCGGAAATTAGGACTGGAGACTTTAAAAATGGTGGACAAGAATTTACCAAAGGAGATGTGGTAAAGGTTGTCAGAAAGCCCGTTTTAGGAACAAAGGAATCATTTTATATAACAGCAGATGAATTGTTTGAAGATGTTAATGTCGGAGATTTCTTATTAATTGATGATGGAAAAATGAGATTAGACATTCAAAAAGTTGAAAAAGACTCTTTAGAATGTATTGTTTGGAATTCTGGGGTTATTAAGAGTAAAAAAGGTGTGAATGTACCAAATGCTAAATTGACAATGCCGTTTATTTCTGAAAAGGATGATGCAGATTTACGTTTTGCTGTTGAGCAAAAGGTAGATATGATTGCTCTTTCATTTGTAAGAAGGAAAAGTGATATATTGGCTGTGAAAGAAATTCTTAAAGAAGTTGGCGGAGAAGACATAGAAATCATTGCTAAAATCGAAAATCAAGAGGGCGTCGATAATCTTGATGGAATTCTAGAAGTCACTGATGGCGTCATGGTGGCTAGAGGAGATTTAGGTGTTGAAGTATCTACTCAATTGGTTCCAATTTATCAAAAGAAAATTATAGCGAAAGCAAACGAAGTTGGAAAACCTGTGATAACTGCAACGCATATGTTAGAATCGATGATGCACTCACCAAGACCTACTAGAGCAGAAGCTAATGATGTGGCCAATGCTATTTTAGATGGTTCAGATGCTATCATGTTATCTGGTGAAAGTGCAATTGGAGAGTATCCTGTTGAATCAGTATTAACAATGGATACAATTGCAAAAGCGATTGAAGAAACCATAGATTATGAAGTAAAATTATCAAAATCAATTAAGACTTCACATCAAACCACCAATGATGCTATTGGAATTGCTGTGAGTCAAACTGTCTTAGCTTTACCACATGCAGAAGTGATTATTGCATTTACTGAAACGGGAGGCACAGCAAAAAGAATGTCAAAATTTAGACCTGCAGTTCCTATTATTGCTATCACTGATAATATTGAAACTTGTCAAAGATTATCATATTATTGTGGTGTGTTTGCATCACTAGGGGAAAATGTAACTGATTTGAAATTCCATGATAAAGTTGCAATTGAAGTCGCTAAAGATTTTGGATTTAAAGTTGGAGATACACTTGTTATTACATCAGGTTGGGGACAAAAACATGGGTTTACAAATACCATGAGAATTATTGATATTGAAGAATAGGGCAAACAAAAAGAAGACTTAGTCTTCTTTTTGTTTGAGATTAAATTTTACATTTATTTTTTTTAAAATTTTTCCAATATATTTATACCATTTTAGTTTAATAACAACCCAAAAGATAGCTTCAGTTAAGAAAACACCAACAATTAAGTCAATAATATAATGTTGTTTTAAAGTTTGTGTTGCAATAATAATTATAATCGCTATGACATAAATAATTGATTTTGGTAATTTAGGCATATTTTTATCTAAGCGAACACCAAGAATTGCTACCCAACTTGAAATTGTATGCATTGAAGGTAAAGCGTTTCTTGGGCCAGCTGATTGATAAATCCACATGACAATGCTTTCTGTAAAATTCAAATCAGTTCTAGGCGTTAGATAATTGCCGTCTATGAACAATCCAGAAGTGGTTCTCCATGCTTCAACATCAGATTGCCAAAAAAAGTACCAAATACCACAAATTATAAAAGCGACGACTGCAACAGTTGAAATAATATACATATTTTTTTCAGAACGATAACCAATATATAGAAAAGAAAAAAACCAAAATGGGTATGCAATTATATAAGGATATATATGCCAACTTACGAAAGGAACACTCTCATTAAAATCTTTAAAAATATAGCTATAATCAACACCGGGGTTTCCAAATGTTTCAGCATACAATTGATTTCCAAAATAAGTAACTAACAAAAATAACATGACAATTGTTAACGGTATAATCGTTTTTTTAATTCTCGTTTTATCCATATATATCTCCTTATATCTGTACTTTTAAAATTATATCATAAATAAAAAAATAAATATAGATACATTGTTGATTTGTTTTATATTGCCAAAGAATGCGATTTGTGATAAAATTAATAAGTACGAAAAGTGAGGGAATTATGTTCGGATATAGAAGCGATGGGAAAAAAGTGAAAAATATTGATCCATTTATGAAACTCGTTCCACATATTATGTTTCATAGGAATGATGCAATGGTTATGAAAACAGAGTCATTAGACTGTTCAAAACTTGATGCATACATTCTAAATAAAAGACGAGAAGAAGGCGTTAAAGTTGATTATATGGATGTTGTAATATCTGCTTTTGTTAGAGTTATTTCACTAAGGCCTAAATTAAATCGCTTTATTGTAAATGGACGTATTTACAAAAGAAATAATATCCAAATATCACTTGCTATTAAAAAAAGATTGGTTGATAGCGCAGAGGAAACCACAATAAAATTAACTTTTGATGGCACTGAATCTATTTATGATGTTCAAGGTAAGATACATGAAATCTTGAAACTAAATAAGGGTGTTCAAAAGAAAAATATTGCAGATAAACTAGCAAATTTATTTACAAAAGGACCTAATTTTCTTATTAAAGGTTCTGTAAGATTTTTTATGTGGTTAGATAAACACGGTATGTTACCGAGAACACTCCTTGATGCATCACCATTTCATACATCTGTATTTTTAGTTAATTCAAGATCAATTAAAATGAGTCCGGTGTATCATCATATTTATAATTTTGGGACAACTGGTACATTTGTTTCTATGGGAAAAGAAACATACCAACCCGTTGTGACGAACCCAAACAAAAATGAATTTTCTGTAAAAAAAATTATGGAATTAGGTATTGTTATTGATGAACGAATCTGTGATGGATTGTATAATAGTTTATCATTAAAAGAACTTAATCATATTATCTCTAATCCTAAAGTGCTTGATCACAAGAACGAAAACGTTGTAAAGGATGAAGATTAATTATGATTGTGCCAGCAATATTCACAATAATTTTTGGATTATTTTTCGGTTTAATAGGTTTTAAATTCCTTTTTAAAGCTGATAAAACTATCAGAAGGTTACAAGATATGAAATACAAAAGTTCTAGCACGCCGTCAAATAAGGCGGTTATTATGACCAGGATTTTCGGTGCCATTCTTATTCTAATTGGTATATATTTTATTGGTGTCGGCATCAATATTTTAGTTAGCTGAGAAACAGAGAAATCTGTTTCTTTTTGTATTAAAGAGGTTATATTATGAGCGTTTTAAGATTAAATCAAGTTTCTAAATCTTTTGGTGCTGATTTATTATTTGAAAATGTCAGTTTAGATATTAATCAAAAAGATAAAATCGCACTCATCGGAAAAAACGGAACTGGGAAATCAACTTTATTTAAGATTATACTTAATGAATTGTCACCTGATCAAGGAGATGTTTTTATCCATGGCCAAACAAAAATCGGCTATTTATCACAAAACATCATCGAAAATGAGAACCACTCATTATATGAAGAAGTGCTAAAAGTTTTTAACGATGTTATTGCTGTTGAAAAACAATTAACAATCATTCAAAATGAAATGAAACATGATTATACACCTGAACTCTTAGCAAGATATTCAAGAATGGAAGATAAATTTAATCATCTAGGTGGTTATAGTTATTTGGTTAAAATCGACACATTATTAAGCCATTTTGGATTCAAAAAAGATGAATATAATAGAAAAATTAAAACATTTTCAGGTGGAGAAAAAACAAGAATTGCATTTGCGAAACTATTAATGGTTGAACCGGATATATTACTTCTTGATGAGCCGACTAATCATATGGATATAGAAATTATTGAATGGTTAGAAGACTATTTAAGATCTTATCAAAAAGCGGTGTTTGTCATTACTCATGATAAATATTTTATCAATAAAGTTTGTAAAAAAATATTTGAAATTGACCAACAATCTTTAGAAACTTATCATGGAAATTATGATGATTACGAAATTGAAAAAGTCAATCGTTATGAACGCATGATGAAATTATACGAAAAGCAACAAAAAGAAATCCAACATCTTCAAAGTTTTGTGGATAGATTTAGATATAAAGCAAAAAAAGCAAAATCAGCACAAGATAGAATAAAGAAGATTGACAGAATTGATAAATATGACAAACCGACACAATCTTCTTCAAAAGTTAATATCGGTTTTAAAACAAGAAGACCTACGAATATCTATATTTTAGAATTAAATGATTTAACCATAGGCTATGATGAACCGCTACTAAAATCAATTAATTTTAAGATGAGAGGATTTGAAAAAGTCGGTATTATAGGTCCGAATGGATCGGGGAAAACAACTCTAATTAAGACAATTATGTCAACTATAAAACCTTTAAGTGGAGAAGTTAAATTTAATAAACAATTAAAGATTGGTTATTTTGATCAAAATCTTCAACAATTTAATAAAAGTAAAACACTACTTGAAACAATACATTCAATCTATCCAACAAGGACATTGACTGAAGTAAGAACTGACTTGGCAAAAGTAATGTTTACTCAAGACGATGTGCATAAATATATCTCTATGTTAAGTGGCGGAGAGTTAGTAAAACTTCATTTATTATTTTTAATGCTTGAAGAACCAGATTTATTAATACTAGATGAGCCTACCAACCATTTAGATATTGATACTAAAAACGTAATAGAAGATGTATTCGAAGCTTATGAAGGACCTATGTTGTTTATTTCACATGATCGGTATTTCATTAATAAGGTTGCTAGTAAAATAATTAGTATTGGTGACAAATTAGAAGTATATCATGGTAATTACAGTGACTATATTGGCGAACAAGTAAAAAAAGAAGTGAAAAAAGAAACGAGATCAAAACCAAAAAAGAAATTTTCTTTAGATGACGAAATGAAAAAAATGGAAACAGCTATTTTTGATATCGAAAAAAAGATTGACGACCAAAGACAGATTTTATTTGAAAAAGAAGTATATACAGATAGATTAAGATACAAACAAGAAAATAGCCTATTAAAAGATTTAGAAAAGGAATTAAATGAAAGATATCATGAATTAGAAGTGTTAATGAAAAAAGAATATTAAATCTAATTTATTTATGATAGAATTATTATGTTATGGGGTGGTAAAATGATTAATATAATCAAAAATACAATAAAGAAAGAGTTGGAACTTTTTCTGTTTAATACTTACAATCAAGAAATAGAAATTACGGTTGAAAAACCTAAAAACCAAAAAATGGGAGATATTTCTATTCCAGTTTTCTCTGCGGTTAAGGTACTAAGAAAGCCTTTACCTCAAGTGGTTGAAACAATCAGTGAACAAATAAAAAATTCAGAATATTATAATTATTTTGATAAAATTAATTCTGTTTCTGGATTTATAAACATTACTTTAAACAAGGGAATTTTTGCTAAAAGTATTATTAAAGAAGTCCAGCAAACCAAAAACTTTGGTGAAAGCAATTTGGGAGAAGGGAAGACCATCGTGATGGATTATTCTTCACCAAATATCGCAAAACCATTTTCAGTGGGACATCTACGTTCAACAGTCATTGGTCACGCCATCGGAAATATTTTAGAAAAACTAAATTACGAAGTCGTTAGAGTTAATCACTTAGGTGATTTTGGAACACAGTTTGGAAAAATAATCTATGCGTATTTAAATCATGGAGATAAAGATAAAGTAGAAGAAAATCCAATTGAAGAATTGATGAAACTCTATGTAGATTTCCATGAACGTGCTAAAGAAGATCCGAGTATAGAAGATGAAGCAAGAAAAATATTTAAAGAATTAGAACAAGGAAACCCTAAGTATGTTAAATTGTGGGAACATTTTAGAGAAGTTTCATTAGAAGAATACATGAAAGTGTATGAGATATTAGACGTTAAATTTAATTCATACAATGGTGAAGCTTTTTATAATGATAAGATGAAAGCCGTTGTGGATGAATTAATAGAAAAGAATTTACTTGTTAAAGATGAAGGGGCTATGATTGTATCTTTAAGTGATAATCTGCCACCTGCATTAATTCAAAAAAGTGACGGTTCAACGCTCTATATTACAAGAGACTTAGCTGCTTTATTTTATCGTAAAAACACTTATGATTTTGATGAAGTATTGTATGTGGTGGGTAATGAACAAAAACTTCATTTCACACAATTAAGAGAAGTTGTGAAAACAATGGGATATGACTATTATGAAGATATTCATCATATTAACTTTGGTCTTGTCTTACAAGATGGAAAGAAAATGGCAACTAGAAAAGGTAAAATTGTCAGATTAATGGATGTTCTCCAAGAAGCAAAAAAACTATCATTAAACTATATTAACGAAAAGAATCCAACACTTGAAAACAAAGAAGAAATTGCTGAAAAAGTTGGAGTTAGTGCTATTGTTTTTAATGATTTAAAAAACTATCGTGCAAACGACATTGAGTTTAACTTAAGTGATATGGTTAATTTTGTAGGACAAACAGGTCCTTATTTGCAATACACTTCTGTTAGAATTACTTCGATCATAGAAGAAAACGTTATTGATAAAGAAAACCTTGATTATAAACTTTATACAAGTGACGCAAGCTTTGAATTAATAAAAACGATAGATGAATATCCAGAGATATTAATCAAAGCTAAAGAAGAATATTCACCATCTATCTTAGCAAAATATCTATTGACATTAGCAAGCTATTTCAATACATATTATGCGCAAGAAAAAGTGATGGTTGAAGATTTAATAGAAAGAAACACTAAACTATTCTTAATATCTATTGTTAGAGATATTCTAGATGATGGTATGAAATTATTAGGAATGCAAGTGATAAAAAAAATGTAATTACATTTGTTTAGGAGGATTACAAATGGTCAAAGCAAAAAAGAAGCCTAAACGTCAGATCGGTAAACACTTAAGATTAATGGCCAAATGGACTGGTAAATATGGGTTTTTATTGATTCCGATTTTTATAATTTTATTCACGGAGTCATATTTACGAACCATTGTTCCATTATTTGGACAACATATAATTGATGTTATTTTAGAGGGTGACAAACCATCTAAGTTACCTGAAATTCTTGCGAATTTATTGATTGCTGATTCTGTTTGGCAACAACTATTATTAGCGGCAGGGCTGATTATTGCAACAGCGCTTGTCAGAAGTATATTTATTTTTATAAGACGATTAATTAACGGGATTTATGCCGAAAGAACTGCATATAAACTAAGAAACAAGTTATACAGACGTCTTCAAGACGCAGATTATGGTTTCCATTCTCATTCTGAGACAGGAGATTTGATTCAAAGATGTACGACTGATGTTGATATGTATAAACGATTTATATCAGAACAAGTGGTACAAGTCGGTCGATTAATCTTTCTCGTTGGATTATCAATTTGGCAAATGTCTAGATTAAATTTAAACATGACATTTATTTCACTGATAATTGCACCAGTATTATTTATTATTGCTGTTTTTTATTTTAGAAAAGTAGAAAAGATGTTTCATGTTATAGAGGATAATGAAGCGAAAATGACAACACATGTCCAGGAAAATGTATCTGGCGCACGTGTTGTTAAAGCTTTTGCAAATGAAGCGTATGAAGTTAAAAAGTTTGATGGTTTAAGTCGGACATATACAGATTCAGATTATCAGTTGGTCAAAAAGATGTCTGTCTTTTGGTCTGTTACTGACTTATTATCATTTATTCAATTTTTCATGATTGCTATTTTTGGTATTATCTATGCATCAAAAGGTATTATTACTTTGGGTATGTATACTGCATTTTTAGCGTATGCAGGTAATATTATCTGGCCAATGAGACAATTAGGTAGACTAGTTGGAGATTTTTCAAAAGCTATCGTAAGTGTTTCTCGTTTGGATAAGATTATTTCAAATCCTGGAGAGTACAACGATGATGAAAAAAATGAGAAACCAGAAATTAAAGGTCAAGTAAAATTTGAACATGTATCATTTAAATTTGATGATGGACAAAGTGATCAAATCATTGATATTGATTTTAACATCAATAAAGGAGAAACAGTTGCGATTATTGGTAAAACTGGTTCTGGTAAATCAACCTTAATTAATTTATTGGTAAGATTACTTGATTACCAAAAAGGTCGAATATTGATTGATGGTGTTGAAGTCAAAGATATTGAAAAACATCATTTAAGAAAAAACATTGGGTTTATATTACAAGAACCATTCCTATTTTCACGTTCAGTTGAAGAAAACATAAAAATAGCCGATAAAACTATACCAGAAGACCGTATCAAAACGGTTGCTAAAATTGCTCAAGTTCATGATGATATTGTTAACTTCGAAGAGGGTTACAACACCCTTGTTGGTGAAAGAGGGGTAACATTATCTGGCGGTCAAAAACAACGTGTTGCTATCGCGAGAATGCTTGTGCAACCGAAACCAATTTTAGTATTTGATGATAGTTTATCTGCGGTAGATACTGTGACAGATATTCAAATAAGAAGAGCTTTAAAGAAAGAATGGAAAGATTCAACCGTTCTTATTATTACTCATAGAATTACAACAGCTTCAGAAGCTGATAAAATTCTTGTGATTGATGATGGACGCATTGTTGAATCAGGAACACATAAAGAACTGATCAATAGAGAAGGTTCATACAAAAGAATATGGGAAATTCAATCTAAGATTGATTTCCGTTTGAAGTAGAGGTGAAAACTTATGAATGATCATTTACGAGATGAAGAACATTTCTCCTCAAAAAAGATAGATTGGCAAGTATGGAAAAAAATATTTTCTTTTATGAAGCCATTAAAAAAATTCATTATTCTAGGATTACTTACAGTTGCTTTGCTAGCAGTAGCAGATGTTGTTTATCCATATATTGTTAAATTTGCGATTGATGATATTATTAAACCCAATATACCAATTGTAGAAGCTGGTGGTCAAGCTGATTTTTCGAAACTAAATGTCTTGATTTATTTATTTATTGGATTTATGCTATTACAAGCATTTTCGGTGTATTTATTTATTTTATTTGCCGGAAAAATCCAAACAGAACTTGCATTTAATATTAGAAAAAGAGCATTTCATCATTTACAACAACTACCTTTTTCATACTATGATAGAACAAGAGTCGGTTGGATTATGGCGAGAATGACTTCGGATACTAGAAATTTAAGTGAAATTTTATCTTGGGGATTTATTGACTTGGCATGGGGTGTATTTTTAATTGTAATACTTACAGGATTTATGTTTGTGATTAATTTTAAATTGGCCTTAACTGTACTTGCAGTTGTGCCAATACTAGTGTTAATTTCAGTTTTCTTCAGAAAATATATATTAAAAGCATATCGTTCAATTAGAAAAGTTAATTCAAAGATTACAGGTGCATATAATGAAGGTATTACAGGTGCTGTAACAACAAAAACACTTGTTTTAGAAAAAGAAAACTTTGATGAATTTGATGGATTAACAATAGATATGAGAAGACAATCAGTAAAAGCACATATGTTACAAGGGTTATACTTTCCATCAATGTTATTTATTATATCAATTGGGGTATCACTTGTGTATTTAGTTGGTGGTAGAATGGTTTTAGACCCGATTATTGCTTTGCAAATTGGTACTTTGTACCTATTTACAAATTATGTATGGCAATTCTTTGAACCGGTTAATAATGTTGCAAATATCTATGCAAGATTTCAACAAGCCCAAGCATCAGCTGAAAGAATTGTTTCATTAATTGAAACAGAAATGGAAATTAAAGATACAGATGAAGTCGTTGAAAAATATGGAACTTTATTTGATTACAAATTAGAAAATTTTGAAACGATTAAAGGTGATGTGGAATTTAAACACGTTGATTTCAAATACAAAGTTGGCGAAAAAGTTTTAACAGATTTTAACATAGATGTTAAAGCTGGACAGACAATTGCTTTGGTGGGCCATACTGGCGCAGGGAAAACAACTATTATAAATTTAATTTCTAGATTTTATGAACCGACTTCAGGCCAAATATTTATCGATGGCAAGGATTACAAAGATCGTAGCATGGGTTGGTTGCATTCAAACTTAGGATATGTTTTACAAACCCCACATTTATTTAGTGGTTCTGTTATGGAAAATATTCGTTACGGTAAATTAGATGCGACAGATGAAGAAGTAATTAATGCTGCTAAAGCAGTAGAAGCTCATGAATTTATTATGAAATTTGAAAAAGGATATCAAACAGAATGTGGTGAAGGTGGTTCAAGATTATCAGTTGGACAAAAACAGCTAGTATCATTTGCAAGAGCGATATTATCTGATCCAAAAATCTTAATTCTAGATGAAGCAACATCTTCAGTCGATACTGAGACAGAACAAGCAATTCAAATAGCCATCAATAAATTGCTTGAAGGACGAACGTCATTTATTGTTGCACATAGATTGTCTACAATTGTGCAAAGTGATAGAATATTAGTACTTGAGAATGGACAGATTATTGAAGAGGGCTCTCATCAATCATTGATTGATGCGAAAGGTTACTATTATAAATTATACACAAATCAATATTCTGAGGACATGTTTAGTCATCAACAAAAATAGCCTATAACTAGTTTATAGGCTTATCTTTTTAGGAGGTGTTTTATGAGATTACCAGGTTTTATAGATGGACATTTACATGTCTTAGGCGTTGGTTATTATCAAACGATTGTTGATTTATCCAGTGCGCATTCGATTCAAGAAGTTATAAGAATTTTAAGTTCTAAAAAAGATGAAAAAATTATTATTGGTAGAGGTTGGAACCAAGATCAATTTAGTGAAAATAGAATGATTAATAAAACTGACTTAAACCAGATCTCAACAACAATACCCATTGTCATCACAAGAGTATGTGGCCATGTTTTGGTAACGAATGATAAAATGCTTACTATGGCAGGAATCAATGAATCCACCTCTCAAGTTTTAGGCGGAAGTTTTGATTTTTCAACAGGTATTTTTAACGAAAAAGCCATGTCTTTGATTCACAAGAAGATGCCAAAACTTACAAAAGAAGACATTAAAAAGTTTTTATTGCTGGCCAATAAAACACTTATAAAAAATGGTATCACATCAGTAGCGAGTGATGATTTTTCTTCTTTTAATGTGGATTATGAATTGGTGATTGAAACCATTAAAGAAATGTATGAAGAAAATAAAATTCAAGTAAAAATTACTCAACAAGTAAATTTACCATATGAAAAACTTCAAGATTTCCTTAAAAAAGGATATGCAAATAAACGCATTCATCCTAAGTTTAAAATGGGGCCTTTGAAAATTTTAGCAGATGGATCTTTAGGCGGAAGAACTGCCGCAATGATTGCACCTTATTCAGATGATATAAATAATTATGGCATTAAAAGTTTTTCAGATAACGAATTATTTAAAATGATGAGTTTAGCAGATGAATATGGTATGGATTCAGTTGTTCACGCTATAGGTGACGCAACAAGTTTACAAGTTATAAAAACTTTAGAAAAAGTCATTGCTCAATCTAATAGAAAGAATCATAATCATGCGATTATTCATGCACAATTAACAACCAAGTCTCAAATTGAATTAATGGAAAAATTAAATATCGGCGCAATTGTTCAACCCATATTTATGAATACAGACATTAAGATTATTGAAAGTCGTTTGGGAGATAGAATCAATAATATCTATTTATATAAAACAATGTATGAACATATTAATTTAGGGTTTAGTACAGACGCACCAATCGAACCCGTGAATCCTTTCTATAATATTTATACGGCGATGACAAATAGAAGTATCAAATATCCGTTTTTAGATAGTTTTAATTCAGATGAGTGTTTCAGTCTTCAAGAAAGTTTAAATGCTTATACAGTTAATAATTTACCTTATGTGTATGAAGATGCACTTAATGAAGATGATTACATTATCATAAATAGAGATCTAGATCCAGATGACCCTGAGTCTATTCGAGATGCATTGGTTTTGAAAACAGTCATTGATGGAGAAGAAGTTTTTTCTTTGAAATAAGAAATAATACTTTAATATTTAAATTAAGTATTGTATAATGTTATTTGACGTGCCGGTATGGTGGAATTGGTAGACACGATGGACTCAAAATCCATTGCCCTTAAAAGCGTGTCGGTTCGAGTCCGACTACCGGTACCAAATAATAAAATAAAATCTCTTAGATTGCCTAAGAGATTTTTTTGTTTAATACTTTATGAATAAAGATTTTTACAATCTTCGGATCAAATTGTGATCCGGATTTACTAAGAATTTCTTTAATGGCATCCGCTTCTGATATGCCGATTTTATAAGTTCTATTGGCTGTCATGGCTTCATATGAATCTGCCAGACTAATAATTCTTGAAAACAAAGGAATTTCTTCGCCTTTAAGCCCTTGTGGATAACCTTTACCATTCCACCACTCATGATGTGATAAAGCATAGGTTGCAAGGTTTGAATAATGATCAGTTGCTCTTAAAATATTATATCCATTTTCAGTATGCTTTTTCATTAAAGTACGTTCTTCTTTATTTAATTCTTTTGGCTTGTTTAAGATAGCGTCAGGCATGGAAATTTTACCAATATCATGATACAAACTAGCAAGTTCTAATTCTTTTAAATCATCTGATTTTATATTCATGGCTTTACCGATGTTTTTGCTGATTTCAGCCACTTTCTCAGAATGAATCTTTTCTCTCTCATTTCTATTAATCAATGTCTCATAAATTGCATTTATTGAATTATTTCTTACGTTTTTTCCTTCAATAACTTTATTTCTATACATGAGGTTTTCAGCGTTTTTAATTAATTCTTCTAAGTTGTTATCATAGTGTTTACAAGTATCAAATCCCACTGCAATCGATAATGGTATATTATGAATTTTAACATCAGATAAAGCTGATTGGACTTTCTTTTTAAAAGTTTCTAGAATCTCAGTTGTGGCTTTAGGAATGATGACTGCAAATTCATCACCACCAATTCTAGCAACTGTTGAATTTTCGGGAGAATGCATTTTAATAATATCTGCAGTTTGTTTCAATGCCAAATCACCCTTAGCGTGACCGTAAGCATCATTTAATAATTTTAAGCCATTTAAGTCCATCATCATAAGTCCTAAAGGACAAGAATGATTTTCATTTAAATTTCCGAAAGATTTAACAAAATATCGACGATTGTATAACCCGGTTAAAAAATCATGATTTGAAATATATTTAATTTGTTTTTGTCTTTCCATTGCCTCAGTAATGTCTCTTGAGATACCAACGGCACCAACAATTTCATTTTCTTCGTTATAGATAGGAGAGATTGATGATTCAAAATATAATGTTTTTTCATCTAACTGATGTTGCCAATCATATATTGAATGTGCCCCTTTTAATGCATTGGTATATACAATATCTCTGTCATTACCATCATTACCAAAAACCTCTTTTATGGTTCTGCCGATAAAATCTTGACTGCTCAAATTTAACTTTTTGATACCTTTGCCAAAGACTGAGACAAATCTTTTATTCATATCTATTTCAAATATGATATCTGCTGTAGATTCCATTAACAATTTTACTCTTTGATTATCGATTGTAAGTTGATGTTTTGATTCTAAGTTCTTAGAAATATAAAACTCAGTAGAATCTAATGCCTGATTAATGGCATTAATGATTGAACCAAAATCTTTTCTATTTACTTCATCTATTCGATACGAAGGGTCTAAATTAATATCAATCTTTAAAATAGAATCAACTAAATTCCTAAACGGCTCATCGATGTGTCTATAATATAATAAAAAGATGACTAATAAACTTATAAAGAAAATAGAAAATGTAATGATAAATACTTGTTGGACCAAAGTGATAGGTGAACTATATTCATTCATTGGCAGAAAAACGCCAAGAATATATTGGCCATTTGCAATTTTTGTATGTGCCAAAACACCTTCGTTATCATTAATTTTCACAGAATCAGTAAAACCAATTTCATCAAAGGAAGACATATCAAAATTTTCAATTTGCAATTCAACAAGAGATAAATTCTCTGTATCTAAACCATGATAGGCTATTAAATGATTGTCGTTATCAATCAAAAAAGCAAAACCATTTTTACCAACTTTAGTGTTATGGACAGCGGATGAAATATCTGATATATCAATATCCGTTGATAATACACCATATAATTGATCATTTAAATAAATCGCTTTAGCGACATTGATAATGATTTTATCTTCTGTAGCATTTAAATAACCAGGAGTATGTACAATACCAATATTAGCAACCGCCATTTCATACCAAGGTCTTGTGGTTAAATCAAATTCAGGACCAGGTGTAAATCCACTTGAATTGATCATCGTTTTATCAGGTTTTCCAAGATAGATTGAATAAAACAAATCATTTTCATTAGCGATTGAAACCATATATTGTAATAAATCATCATCATTGTATTTGTCTTCTAAAATATACAATTCTAAATCAGATAGAGTATTTTCAATATGTTGGAAATAATATTCGATTTCTAATTTTGTGTTTTTGCGCTGATAAATAAGATGTTCAGTTTGCTTTTCTTCAATTAGATTCGTTGTAAAAATAAAAGTACCAACGATTAATGCGAATATAATCAGAATAAAAGCTGAGATTAGAATATATGTCTTACTTAAATGTTTCATAATCGCCTCGTTATTGTTTGACATCAAAGTCGTTTACATCGACTTCATTTTTTATAATAGGGATTGACTCTCTTGCTTCTTTTATAAGATTTAAATCAATATCAACAGTCATTGAATCTTCGTGTTCAGATAACTCATTGATTATTTTACCATAAGGATCAACAACCAATGAATGACCATATGGTTGATATTCACCAAATGATTCTCTTGCAGGACTTGCTGAAACAAAATACATTTGATTATCAATGGCTCTAGCTTTAAAAGTTGTATGCCAATGTAATGGCCCGGTATAGTTATTAAATGCAGCGGGTACGAAAATAACTTTTGTATTTAAATCTCTTATTTTTTTTGCGAGATAAGGAAATCTAATATCGAAACAAATCATTACACCCATTTTTCCAAATTCAGTATTAAAAGAAACAATATTGTTTCCTGGTGATAAACAATCACTTTCAGAAAACTTTTTACCATCTGGATATATCACAGAAAATAAATGTATCTTTTGATATTTCGTAATTAATTCACCTTTTCGATTAAAAATAAAAGATGTGTTATAGATATTACCGTTTTCTGTCTCAGGAATAGAACCAGCAATGAGGTAACTATTAAATTGTTTTGCGATGCCTTTGAGTTGTTGAATGACATCACTATTTTGGTTTTGTTGATTAATTTGAAAATAATTAAGTTCATAAGGCGTCATAAACATCTCGGGTAAAATGATAAAATCATATTGTTCATCTGTTTTTGTACTTAATAGTTCTTGAATATGATTCATGTTTTCTTTGACAGTTTCTTTCACGCTATTTTGTATTATCAATACTTTCAAAGAGACACCTCCTTACGGTTTAGTTTAACATTTGTTTGAACTTAAGAAAAGTTGTTTTAAAAAAACAACTAAATCATATATAATAGAAGTATGGAAAAAAAATGTAAAAATTGTATATACGGAACCATTAAAAGCGAATTTATCGAATACGAAGATAGATCCATTATATTTTTAGAAGGTGAACCATTGAAAACCATATATTCTATTCAAGAAGGATATGTTAAAGTGAGTAAGTTTTTAGAAAGTGGAGATGAATTTATCATTGGCGTATTAGGCCCAGGTGATTATATCGCTCTTTTGGCATTACTACAAGAAAAAAGTCAATATATTGCCAGTGCCAGTTGTTTGTCAAAAGTCAAATTAAGGATGATGGATAAAAAGGACGTTTTGAATGCATATAGTTCAAACACGGCTTTTAAAGAAAATTGTTTAAAATGTGCAGTCACAAGATCAAATTTATTTCATACACAATTGCAACTATCAGCTGAAGTAGATGTTAAAGAAAAAATAATTATGATACTAAAAAATTTATCTTATGAATTTGGTCATATAGAAAACAAAAAATATATTATTAAATTGCCTTTTTCTAAAACAGTTTTGGCCAATATCATTAATATTAGAAGAGAAACGCTATCGAGACATCTGAGTGCTTTACAAAAAGAAAATATTATTAAAGTAGAAAAAAATACTTATATACTAAATTATGTGATTTGAATCACATAATTTTTTTTGCAAATTAGTTATAATTGACTTGAAATGAGGGATAACATGAGTGAATTTATAAATAACAATACACAAGAAAGACAAAAAAAATTAAAAGTTTTAATCAAGAAAATACATAGCGGTATGCCTTTAGATGAAGCAAAAGCATTATTTAAAAAAGATTTTCAAGAAATCTCAACCGATGAAATTGTGAAGTTAGAACAAGGGTTAATGGACGAAGGCATGAGTATGGATGAAGTTCAAAGTCTGTGCGATGTACACGCGGCTTTGTTTGATGGGTCAATTTCAGACATCCATAAATCAAAAACAATGATGGATATCCCAGGACATCCTGCGAAAGTATTTTCTGATGAAAATAAGAATATTTTAGCTTTAATAGAAACTGAGATTGTGCCATATATTACAAAAAGAGATCCTAACTCGTTTTTAATGTTGAGGATTGGTATTGAAAGATTAATGGAAATCTCAAATCACTATGCTAGAAAAGAATATTTATTTTTTCCTGGTTTAGAGAAAAAAGGTATCACTTCAATTCCAAAAGTCATGTGGGGCGTTGATGATGAAATCAGACATGATTTAAAGGCATTGAAAAAATTGCTAGATGATAAAACTTCTGATTATAAAGAGATAGAAGAGAAGACATTGGCCGTTCTTGAAAGAGTTAAAGATATGGTAATGAAGGAAGAAAACATTTTACTACCAAAATTATCTGAAATTATGTCTTTTTATGATTGGATATTAGCTGATAAAGGCAGTGATGAAATCGGATATTTCTTAGAAGCATCAAAAGAAACATGGGCAGTTAAAGAAGATGATAAACAAGTTGAGGATGATGAAGTTCTTAATGGTGAAATGAAATTTGATGCAGGGTCTTTGTCTCAGATTGAATTAAATTCAATTTTAAATACTTTACCATTAGACATGACTTTTGTTGATAAAGATGGACATGTTAAATATTTTACCCAAGGAAAAGAAAGAATATTTAATCGTCCAACAACCATCATTGGTCGACATGTGTCTTTATGTCATCCACCTAAATCCGTTCATATTGTTGAAGAGATTGTAGAAAGTTTTAAAATTGGAACAAAAGATCACGAAGATTTTTATATTCAATTAAAAGAAATGTTTATTTATATTCGCTATTTTGCAGTTAGAGATAAAGATAATAATTATTTAGGCACATTAGAAATTACTCAAAATATAAAACCAATCAGAGCATTAGAAGGCGAAAAGAGGCTTATCAGTAAAGAATGAAAATAATTTACTTGCTACTAGGAAGTCTCTCGCTTGGGTTAGGAACAATGGGAATTATATTGCCAATTCTTCCAACAGTACCATTTTTACTATTAACCACATATTTTTATTCTAAATCTTCTGATAGGTTTTACAATTGGTTTATTAATACAAAAATCTACAAAAAGTATCTTGAAGACTTTGTTAAAACAAGAACAATGAAAAGAAAAAACAAATGGCAACTAATGATCTTTGTTGATATCATTTTATTCATTTCATTTTTAATGGTTGATTTTCTACTATTGAAAATATTGATTGTCATATTGTTTGTATTTAAACACTATTATTTCTACAGATATGTTAAAATAGTCTAAGCCATAGTCTACTATGGTTTTTTCTTTAATATTGAAGAATTTTTGAAGTGTGTTACAATAGATATGATAAGAATTTTGCGAGGTGTAATATGAAAAATATATTAGATGTAATTATCGTTGGTGCTGGTCCTGCTGGATTAAGTGCTGCTATTTATGCAAAAAGGGCAATGCTAAATTTCGTTGTTTTAGAAAAGTTTCTTCCAGGTGGGAGTATCGCAAATACTTTCGAGTTGGAAAACTATCTTGGTTTAGGTAGAGTCACTGGTTTAGAAATGGCTGATTTAATGTTAAAGCATGCCAATGATTTAGGAATAGATGTCCAAACTGAAGAAGTAAGAGAAGTTTCTTTCACTGATGAAATCAAAATAATAAAAACAGATAAAACTGTATATAAGACCAAAAATGTTGTAATTGCTTCAGGGGCATCACCAAAAAAATTAGGATGTCTTGGTGAGGATAGATTATTAGGTAGAGGTGTTTCTAATTGTGCAACTTGTGATGGTTTTATTTATAAAAACAAATCAGTCTTAGTCGTTGGTGGTGGAGATGTAGCAGTTGAAGACGCTATATATTTATCAAGAATTGCGAAAGACGTTACTTTGGTCCACAGAAGAAATGAATTGCGCGCGGTAAAGTCTTTACAAGAACGTGTGTTTAAAATGGATAATGTGAAGATCCTATGGGATAGTGAACTGAAAGAAATTAAAGGCAAAGACTTTGTAGAGTCAGCTGATATTTTGAATAAAAAAACCAATGAAAAAACCAATATTTCAGTAGATGGTATTTTTATTGCTGTTGGATATAATCCTAATATTGAATTTTTAAGCAAAGATTTGAATCAAACTGAAAATGGTTGGATAATAACCAATGACCGTTGTGAAACAAATATTAAAGGTGTTTATGCAGTCGGTGATATAAGAGATACATTCTTAAGACAAGTAGCGACTGCAGTTAGTGATGGAGCAATCGCTATTACAGACTTAAGTAAAACCGTTTAAATGAGGTAAATTATGATTAAATATTTACTTAAGCGATTAATATTTTTTGCTGTCTCATTATTTATTATAATGACTATAATGTTTATATTAACAAGAGTATCTATGTTAAGCATCTGGGCTTCACCACATCCAATAATAGAAGATTTTAGATTTGCTTGGAATGAGTATCTGATTTACCTTGAAAGAATCGTAACAAAATGGGATTGGGGCCATACTCGCGCCGGTGTACCAATTTGGAACTATGTTTTAGAAAAAATGGTGGTTACACTTAAATATAATTTAGTTGCTTTGGTTATTTATTTTTCTGGTGGCGTTACTTTAGGTGTTATTGCTGCATACTATAAAAACAGATTTTTAGATTATTTTATATCATTGTTTTCAATGTTGTTTAATTCAATCCCTGGATTTGTTTTTATATTCTTCTTAATTTTAGTATTTGGATATGGTTTAAACTGGTTTCCGCCTCAAGAACCATATGCAAATGCAAGTTTGCTAAGATCAATTAAGGGCTATTTTATTCCTGTAGTTGCCTTATCTGTTGGACCCATGGGTAGAATTGCTCAGACCATTAGAGGTGAAATTATAGAATCTATGCAGACACCTCAATATCTATTATTAAGAGCAAAAGGACTCACAAAAAAACAGGCTTTTTTAAGACATGGTCTAAAAGACAGTTTGGTTGTGATGGTACCAGAACTAATACCTTTATTTGTGTTTGTCATCAATATGTCATTTGTGATTGAGTATACCTATAACATTAATGGTATTGCGCTATTATTCTTTAGATCACTGATTAGTTTTGGAGGAGAGAATAATGCAATTATTGTGAATACAGATATTGCAGTACCAGTTGGAGTTTTATTGGTTGGTATCATAATGGTATTTTCTCTTATAACAGATATGACTTTGGCTTTATTAGATCCAAGGATATCTATTAAATCTAAAAAAAGTGAAATGTAAAATAAACAGAAAGGGATTAATTTTCCTTTCTTTTTTTACGTGATTTGTTAAGAAAAAATCAAAGTGATATAATATATACAAAGGAGCGATTAATATGGCTATTAAAGATATGGTAAATAAACAAAGAGACTATTATTATACAGAATCAACAAAAACCTACAAGTTTAGAAAAGATGCACTAAAAAAACTATATGATGCGGTTTCAACTTATGAAGATGAAATTAAAGAAGCGTTGTATAAGGATTTAAACAAGAGTGCAGCTGAAGCTTATTTAACAGAAATTGGCGTGACACTGAAAGAAATTAAATATTTATCTAAAAACTTGAAGAAATTTATGAAAAGAAAGAAAAGGAAAACGGAAATCACTAATTTTCCAGCAAAAAGTTTTATTTCACCACACCCTTATGGTGTAACATTGATTATGAGTCCTTGGAATTATCCGATTTATCTAACACTCGCACCATTGGCTGGGGCAATATCAGCGGGTAACACAGCCATCATAAAACCAAGTAATTATAGTTCAAATACGTCTGATGTCATTGAGAAAATGATTCAGGATACTTTTGACAATGAATACATCAGTGTTGTTAAGGGCGGAAGAGAAAAAAACCAAGATTTATTAAACCGAAAATTTGATTACATATTTTTTACGGGTAGTACGACAGTCGGAAAAATTGTAATGGAAAAAGCATCAAGGAATTTAACACCAATTAGTCTTGAACTTGGTGGGAAGAGCCCAACAATAGTGACAAAAGATTCAAATATTGATCTTTCAGCCAAACGCATTATTTTTGGTAAATTAATAAACTCTGGTCAAACATGTGTTGCGCCAGATTATGTGTTAATTGATGAAGAGGTAGAAGAAGAATTTATAGGACGATGTATGCAATACATCAATCAGTTTTTTGGAAAAAAACCACTTGAGAATGAAAAATACGGCAAAATTATTAATAAAAAACATTATGATAGATTGGTTGGTCTTATGAAAGACCAAGAGATTGTTGTTGGGGGAAAAACTGATGCAAAACAACTTAAAATAGAACCAACAGTATTAAGAAATGTTTCGCCTGATTCACCAATAATGCAAGAAGAGATATTTGGCCCGATTTTACCAATCATGACTTACAAAGATATTAATGAAGCCATAGACTTTATACAAAAAAGACCACACCCTTTGGCGTTATATTTATTTACCAAATCTAAAGATACAATTAATAAAGTATTAAACCAATGTCAATTTGGTGGTGGATGTATTAATGATACCATTATGCAAGTGGCTAGTGATTATTTACCTTTTGGTGGCGTTGGCGATAGTGGTATAGGACAATATCACGGTAAAGCGAGTTTTGATACTTTCACACATTATCGAAGTGTGATTAAAAAATCAACCTTAATAGATATACCATTAAGATATCAACCATTAAGTGACATGAAAATCAAGATGATTAAAAAGGTTTTAAAATAAGGTGAAGAAACATTTACATGGAAGTATCAAGATACTAGTTATTATAAGCAGTGGACTTGGTGTTTTCTTAAATTTAGTTCAAGAGAACTTTTCTCTAAATGCTTTAACATACTTTACGCATCAGGCAAACCTACTAGTCTTTATTGTTTATACGGTATTTTTGTTTTATGATAAGAAATATAAACAAACATTTATTACTATTTTATACCAGGCCGTGGTAGCGATAGTTTTAACGAGTCTTGTTTACCATGTCATGTTGAGACCAATTATGTCAGACCCTTCGTTTACAGAAAATGGGTTGATTAATCTATTGGCACATACAATTACGCCTATATTAGTCGTTGCAGAAAGAGTACTGTTTTCAACCAAAGGTGTCCTTCAAAGAAAACAACCAATACTCTGGTTGTCTTTTCCAATGTACTATTTTGTTTTCACTATTGTATATGCTTCGTTAGGCGGTGTCTTTCGTAAAGGCACAGAGTATGAATCAAAATACCCATATTTCTTTTTGAATTTCAAAGAAAATGGTATTGGATATTTCTTAGTGGTCGTTACTTTGGTATTGATAATTGGATATAGTACTTACTTCTTGAATAGAAGAATATTTTTGCGAAAGAGAGATTAGATGGAACTATTTAAATATAATGAAAAAAGAATCAAACGTATCAATGAATTTATGCAAGGTCTATTAAATGCAGAATCAACTGACGAAAAAGTAAAAATATTTAGGGAATATGAAGAAGACATTGCACAGATGTCACCCATAGATATGTTTCACTTGCATAATTATGGTGCAGATACTGATTTGACAATTGACGAAATTAAGAAAACTGCAAATAAATTTATCAATGTTTTCCATAAAGGGTTAGAAAAACATAGTCAAAATTTTAATCATCAATTTCTGTTGCTTTTAAACAAGGAAAGTAATGAAATCGAAGCACACTTAAATGTTATAAAAAAATATTATAAAAGTGGAGATATTATTAAATACAAAAAACAATTATTAGAGGGCTTTAAAAAATGTTTAGAGTTCGAATTAAAATTCATCAAATTTGAAAATATTATTTTTCCAAATTTAGAAGAAAAATTGCCATCGACGAAACCTTTTGATGTATTATGGTCTCTACATGATGATGCAAGAGAACAAGTAAAAACGTTAATTAAATTATTCGAACGAAATGAATTAAACAAACAAAAGATTATAGAAAAAATCGGCGCTTATTATTATTTAGTCTTTGGTATTAATCAAAAAGAAAAGTTAATAATTCTTCCTTTATTAGAAGAATTATTAACTGAAGATAAACTAAATAGATTATTTAATGAATCACTAGAATATGGATATGTTTTTATGGATACACCCGAACCAATCAGTGTTAAGGAAGATGAAGAAACAAGTCAAGATTTGTTTAAAACAAAAACAGGGGCTTTAACATTCAAACAACTTTCACTCATTCTAAATCATTTGCCAGTTGATATTACATTTGTTGATAAGGATGATAAAGTTAGATATTTTAATGATAGAGCCGAAAGACATTTTCCAAGGAACCCTTCAGTGATCGGAAGATTGGTTAAACACTGTCATCCACCAAAGTCTGTTCATATTGTTGAAAAGATCGTAAATGATTTTAAAGAAAACAAACGTGATGTGGCAGAGTTTTGGTTAGAAATTAATCAAACATTTTTGTATATTACCTATTATGCAATAAGAGATGAATCAAATCAATACGAGGGCGTTCTTGAAGTATCTCAAGATGTTACTAAAATCAGAACACTTGAAGGGGAAAAGCGATTGTTATAGATTCATTAAATAATTAGAATGACTAAATTATGAATAAAAAATATTAAATATAACAGTTTTAGCTAAATGTAAAAACACGAACGAATAATTTTATTATATATGGTTTTATGATATAATACTGGTGATGACTTTTGTCATCATTTTTATTTTATGGAGGATAACTATATAAAGTCAAGCAATAAATAAAAACAATCTTAAAAAACCTATTTTCATTTCTATAGGTTTAAATGTATGGAAAAAGTCCTCGCCAGATGGACTAAATTAATTGTTTTTTATTAAACTTTTTGATCAATAAATGTTTCGTTATTTTTAAGAAGATGATAGATAACCCTTAACATTTTACGACTGACCCAAATAAGAGATAATTTGTGAGATTTACCTTTAGATTTTTTATCAAAGTAGTACTCATAGAATAACTTAGAATTACTAATAACAGGTAAAGAGACACTGTATAAAGTAGTTCTCAAGTATTTAGATCCACGTTTAGAAATCTTACCATAGTGAGATTCTGTACCTGATTGGTAGACAGAATTATCTAGGCCAGCGAAAGCGATTAAAGATTTAGTATTAGGAAACCTAAAGATATCCTCAATTTCAGAAAGAATAATAGCAGCGCTCGTTATACCCATTCCTGGAATGGAAGGTAAGGGTGATTGAATATCATCCATAATGTGCTTGATTTCATCTTCTATTGAATCTTTTTCAACTTGAAGAGAATGAATTCGCCTAATCACTAGATGTAAGAGATGCCATAAATAATCATCTTTAAGTCCAACAGACTGTTTAGCGGTTTGTTTGAGTTTTAGATATTTAGAATATTTAAATCGACCTCTTGACAACTTTCTAAGCGACTCAAATCTAGATTCAGATAAACGTGCAATTGATAGAAGAGAGTTAGCGGTTAAAAGAATGTTTAAAGAAGTTTTACCGTAAATAGAGGTAAAATAAGTTGCGAACTCAGGGAAAGCCTTATCAAGATAGTTAACCAACTCAACTTTGGTTTTACCAATATATTTGTTTAAGCGATAGTAATGTCTAGTTAATGACTTTAGATGAGACATGTGATAAGATAATGGTGTAAAGGATTTTGAATCTATAGTCATTAGAAACTTAGCGATAGCTAAGCTATCAATCTTATCGGTTTTAGCTTTTCTAGTAGAAAGGCTCAAGGAAAACTTTTTAACTAAATGGGCGTTTAGTTGATAAAACGAGTAACCTTGATCAAGAAGAAATTGTATAAGATTCGCTGAGTAATGACCTGTAGATTCAAATCCTATTTTTAATTGTTTTGAATCATAGGGCTTTAAAATATCTAATAGGGTCTTAAAACCAAGTTGTGAATTATCAAAATCAAGTGGTTTTTGTATAATCTCACCTAAGTGACTGGCGATCACTAAAGTGTGCTTATACTTGGAAATATCAATTCCAACATAGAACATAAATAAAACCTCCAATAAAATATTTAGGCGCTGTCAAGAACACAGAATTCTACTCATTACGACCTTGTGATACGACGTCCAAGCGTCAGGTAACTTATTGGTAATTAAGAATAGAGCTGTGATTTTAACCTCCAAGGATAGTCACATAATCATGCGCTACAAAAAAATGAAGAAAATTCACAGCACCTATAAATATATAATAAGTTTTATTGTTAAATAAATCAATTCTAATAAGAAAGGATATGTATACTCAAAACAATAAAACTATCTATAACTGAGTATACAAGGT
>JAQIBJ010000045.1 GCA_027859085.1 Mycoplasmatota bacterium | reverse complement strand
AAAAACAAAACAACTGTTAAAGATAATGCCTTTGTTGGTTGTAATTCTAATTTAATAGCACCAGTAACAGTTGAGGAAAATGCTTATATCGCTGCTGGTTCTACAATTACTGAAGAAGTACCAAAAGGCGCTTTGTCAATAGCAAGAAAAAGACAAATTAATAAATTGAATTGGGTAGAATCAAATGGTCTTTTAAAGAAATAATAGTGTCTCAGAGTAAAATATGAGAAAAGGCAAAAAATGATGTATAAATATTAAAAACAAGTAAATAATTCATTGGCATAGAAGAAAAGCTAAAAATCTGCATGACAAAACACCAAATTTAAGCGTCTAAAAAAATTTGGTAAGTTTAATTGTTCAATGTTTTAAATTGCTATTAATTCTTGTAAGTCCAAAGCACCTTCTAAGTGACTGAACCAAGCATCAATATGTTGACACATCATGATGGCGTAAAGACGGATATACCACATTTTAGTAGACTTATGACGTCCAGCTTCAAGTTGGTAATCAACCTTTTCACGCTTATTGGTTCTTTCACTAGAGGTGCGCTTATTATAAACTAATTTCCATTTTTCTGAACCGCGCGGGATTTTAGTAAAGATTCTAAGGTCATCCTTAGGATAAGTTTGAAAATTACGACCGTATTTAGCATCAGAACAAGGGTTAGGACAATCAATAGTTGTCCCTTTAGCTTTAGGACAACGCCATTTTTTACGATCTTGAGTATAATCAAAACCATTACTTTTCATTTCAAGGTTTTGACTACAAATAGGAATACCTAATTCAGAAAAAGTAATGTCAGATTTACCCTCGAAGTTGAATTTAGTTCTTTTATTAAGATCAATGAAAGCATCTGTATTATGTTTATTAAGCAGTTCATAGATAGCTTTTGCATCGTGAGCAGCATCTAAAAGTATTTTATCAACAGAGCAAATATCAAAGCGATGATGAAACTCATTTAGATTCAGTAATAAACTTACTGAATCATGTCTAGAAGCCTTATTGAGTGTCGGATAAATTGGTAAATCATTTGGACTATCACAAGCTGTGAGCATATATAAATGGTAACCATTATAAAATTTGCTGCGTGAACTATCCCAACCAGAATCAGTATCTGGTTGGAAATGATGAGCAAATTGATCGTTATCTTTAAGCTTTTTATTTCTAAGAAGCGCTGCTGTTTTAACAGGTGTACCATCACCAGAAATAGAAAATTGAGTGAGATCACCAAGTAAATCATAAGCAGCAGAAATAGAAAGAAAGCTATTTTGAAAAAGCTCAAATAGTCTGTCAGTAGCTTTTGGTTTAAAAGAAGAACCATACTTAAAATAACGATTAATCAAACGCTGAAGAACACCTGGCTTTTTTATAGACATTTTTTTACCCTTTTTAGGTTTCTTTTTCTTAGACTTTTTACGTTTTTTAGGCTTAACATGTCCATGGAAATTATCTTGATCACTTAACCATAGACGATTAAAGAAGTCATAGAAAGTACCAATAGCAGGGGTTTTATGTGGTTCAAAACCAGAAATAATAGCATAAAGTGGCACACGTCTTAGTTGATCAACCCACTTAGTTAGACTCATAGTTGGTGCAACTAATAAATTCAGTAAATAAGCTCTAAGCATAGAAGCTGGTGGATAACCAGCAGGGCCTTTATCAGCATAAGAATCAATTAATAGATAATGGACATCTGATAAATCAGTAATCCACAATTTTTGAATAGTGGGCCAATCGCTGTTTACTAACACTAAAAGTTCACCAGAATAAAACTTACGAAGATTTTCAATTACAAAGTTTTGATAATCAATATGTGATTTAAAATCGGGTTTCAAAAAATCGCCTCCTCAATAGAAATAACTAACACCTTTCACTTCAATTGTTAAGGCAAAACCAAAAAGTCAAGCTTTTTTTGAAAATAATCACTTAATTTAAGTATAAATATACACAGGAAGTTATAAAAATAAAAAACCTCCAATTCAATAATCGGAGGATAAAAATAAATCAATTTAAAAAGATGTTAGAATTTGAACTCTTAGTTTGTTCTGAGAGTGTATTTAAAACGTAGGAGGTACAAAATGGCATCTAATATTTTCAAACGAATAACACAGGGAAAAACTTTTATAATAGCAGAACTTTCAGCAAATCATGGACATGATATAAATATAGCTAAGCAAACAATAAAGGCAGCTAAGGAATCCGGTGCTAATGCGGTAAAGATGCAAACTTATACAGCTGATACACTTACGATAGATTGTGATAATGAATATTTCAGATTAAATAATGGTACTATTTGGGACGGACGAACACTATATGACTTATATAGTGAAGCTTATACGACATGGGAATGGCAAAAAGAACTTAAGCAATATGCGAATGATATAGGGTTAGTTTTATTTTCCACCCCTTTTGATAAAAGTTCAGTTGATTTTTTGGAAGAAATAGAAGTACCATTATATAAAGTGGCCTCATTTGAAATTATGGACATACCATTAATAGAGTACATTGCATCAAAAGGCAAACCTGTAATTATGTCAACAGGTGTAGCTTCCTTGAGTGATATTGAACAAGCTGTAGAAGTCTGTAAACGTATGGGTAATGAAGAGATAATACTGTTAAAATGTACATCGTCGTATCCTGCAAAAATCGAAGATGCTAATCTAAATACG
>JAQIBJ010000108.1 GCA_027859085.1 Mycoplasmatota bacterium | reverse complement strand
TTTACTCAAATTAGAGAAGTATGTGAAGATGATTATGATAAAATTGAAGAAATGATTTTAGACATCGTTCATACAAAAGGAAAACTACAAAATCCTGTCACAAGAAGTGGTGGGATGTTTTTAGGAAAAATTAAAGCCATTGGTAAAAATATTCAAACAGATGCAAAAGTGGGAGATAAGATTGCTTCTTTAGTTTCCTTATCTTTAACACCCCTTGTGATTGATAAAATCAAACACATTGATTTAGACAAAGATCAAATAGAAATTAAAGGCGAAGCAATTCTTTTTGAAACAGGGATATTCGCTAAAATACCTGAAGACATTCCAGCAAACATTGTACTATCTGCTTTGGATGTTTGTGGTGCACCAGCACAAGTTGATTTATTGGTAAAAGAGAATAATGATGTATTGATATTGGGTGCTGCTGGTAAATCTGGAGTATTGTGTGCTTATCAAGCGAAAAAGAATGCTGGTAAAGACGGTAATATTATTGGCGTTGTTTATTCTGAAAAAGAAAAAATAGAATTAGAAAATTTAAATGTTTGTGATCATATTATTGTTGGGGACGCAAGAAGACCAATGAGCATTTATGAACAAGTTATGGAATTAAATGGTTCACAAGTTGATGTAACCATCAATGTTGTGAATGTAGAAAATACAGAAATGACTTCTATATTACCAACCAAGAGCACAGGAATCGTTTACTTTTTCAGTATGGCCACATCATTTACGAAGGCTGCTTTAGGTGCAGAAGGTATTGCTTCTGAAGCAAAAATGATTATTGGAAATGGTTATACAAAAGACCATGCTGAATTTACATTAAATATATTAAGAGAATCAAAGGACATGTATCGTTTATTTAAAGAACGTTACGGGAAGGAGAAATAATGAAAAGTATTACTAACGACAGCTACTTAGAGAGAAGAGATAAATATTTTCCTGAAGTAACAAAAGAGGACTGGGAAAACTGGCATTGGCAAGTTAAAAACCGGATTCAATCAGTTGAACAATTGGATAAATATGTTGATTTAGACCAAGAAGAAAAAGATGATATTAATCAAGTATTATCAAAATTCAGAATGGCAATTACGCCTTATTTCTTTAGTTTAATTGATATCAATAATCCGGAATGTCCAATTAGAAAACAATCTATTCCAAGTTTAAATGAAATGAATGTATCTAAAAATGATATGGTTGACCCTCTAGCTGAAGATACTGATTCACCGGTTGATGGATTAACACACCGTTATCCTGATAGAGTTTTGTTTTTAATAACAGATATGTGTTCAATGTATTGTAGACATTGTACAAGAAGAAGATTTGCTGGTCAATCTGATAAAAGAATGCCTAAAGATAGAATTGATAAAGCCATTCAATACATTTCAGAACATGAAGAAATTAGAGATGTTTTATTATCAGGTGGAGATGCTTTATTGGTCAGTGATAATTTATTAGAAGACATCATTAAAAAATTAAGAGCGATTGAACATGTAGAAATCATTCGTTTAGGAACGAGAACACCCGTTGTTTTACCACAAAGAATCACGCAAGAATTTGTGAATATGTTAAAGAAATACCATCCAATATGGTTAAACACTCATTTTAATCATTATGATGAGATTACTGTGGAAAGCAAAGCGGCAATTGATCGTTTAGCAGACGCTGGTATTCCTTTAGGAAATCAATCTGTTTTATTAAAAGGTGTCAACGACACTGTTGAAATTATGAAAACATTGGTACAGCGATTAGCAATGATTCGTGTGAGACCTTATTATATTTATCAATGCGATTTATCTTTAGGTATTGAACATTTTAGAACACCTGTTTCTAAAGGAATTGAAATCATTGAAGGTTTAAGAGGCCATACTTCAGGTTTCTGTGTACCAACATTTGTTGTAGACGCACCGGGTGGTGGCGGAAAAATTCCTGTCATGCCTAATTATGTGATTTCACAAGCACCAGGAAAAATTATTTTAAGAAATTATGAAGGTGTTATATCAACTTATAGCGAACCTACAAAAGAATATATAAACCGCGACACTTATGAAAATGTCGAAGGTGTTAGTGCTTTACTTGGCGGCAAACAAATTTCCCTTGAACCAAAAGATTTAAAAAGGAAGAAAAGAACATTAAAAAAATAATAAAAACACTGAATGATTTTCAAATTATTAGTATTGTAGGGAATACAAAAAACGCAGGTAAAACAACGGTTTTAAATTCTATTATAAAAGGTTATCATCAACCAGTGATGATCACATCGATTGGTTTAGATGGTGAAGATATTGATCAAGTGACTTTTTTAGAAAAACCACAAATCTATGTTAGAACCGATGATATTATTGCCACCGCTAAAGATACTTTAAATCAATTCAATGCAGAATATGAGATTATTGAAGAAACCAATATTTTTACGGCTATTGGTAAGATCGTGATTTGTAAAATATTAAAACCAGGAAAAGCTTTAGTTGCAGGGCCATCCCTAGTGAGTGATATGTCTATATTGATTGATAAACTAAAATCATTATATGATTATAAAATATTTATTGATGGTGCGTTTTTTAGACAGAGTTTTGCTTCAATATCAGAAACCACTGTTTTAGTGATTGGTGCGAACGCTGCTTTTGATATGGACCAAACCATAGAATATGCAAAACTCACTTATCAGAAATTAACCTTACCTGTGATACCTAAACAGTATTTGTGGGTAAAAGATAAAGAACATATTTCAATGATGATATCTAATGAAAAAAGGGTATTATCGATTGACACTGTGATTGGTCATGTTGATGAAATCTTAAATGAAGACCATTATGATTTAGAGATGTTATTTCTTCCTAAGTCATTGACAGATGAATTTGTTGAGAAATGGATTCACACAAATCATAAGTTTAACTTTGATTTAATATTAAAGTCAGGTATCAATATACAATTAAGTGATCAAAATTTAAAAAACTTATTCAAACTGAATGCTCGTATTTATGTCACAAATTCTATTGATGTTGCAGAGATATGCATCAATCCTTTTTCACCACGTGGATATGAATATGATGAAGTGATGTTTAAAGAAAAACTATCGCTAGCATTAAATAGAAAAGTAATCAATGTAAAAGAGGATGAATATGATGAACAAACTTAGTTTAAATCAAGAAACAATACAATCAAGTCGTGAATATGCAAAAAAAATTGCTAAAGATATCCAATCGCTTATTGATATACATTCTACAGTGAGTGTTGAAAGAACGGTTTTAAGATTATTAGGCATCGATGGAATTGATAAATTTGAAGTGCCTATTGTTAACCGTATGGTTGATGATGTTAAAGAAAATGGCGATATTACCAAGGGTGTATCTGTTTACATGGCTTCAGCTTTAAAGAAAAGTCAATTATCGATCGATGATTTTTGCGAAGCGTATCTTAATCAAAAAGTAAAATTAGTTGTTGATGAGTTGGTTTCTAAAGAAGAAACAAAGTCAATATTAAAACAATATTACGAAAAACAACTTGGGTTGATTGAAAACAATAGATTACAAAGAAGCGCTTTAATCAAAAAATACGGAGAAAAAAAGACTGAATTATATGTGATTGTTGCGACTGGTAATATTGAAGAAGATGTTCTTCAAGCAAAAGCAGCTGGTAGAGCTGGTGCTGATATTGTCGCAGTGATTCGTTCAACAGGACAATCATTATTAGACTATGTACCATATGGTAAAACCACCGAAGGATTTGGTGGAACATATGCAACACAAGAAAACTTTAGAATTATGAGAGAAGCACTTGATGAAGTCGGTGAAGAAGAAAAGCGTTACATTAAACTTGTGAATTATGCATCAGGATTATGTATGCCTGAAATTGCTGCGATGGGTGCGTTAGAAAGATTAGATGTTTTATTGAACGACAGTATGTATGGAATTATTTTTAGAGATATTAATATGAAACGTACATTTATTGATCAGTATTTTTCAAGATTGATTAATGCTTATTCTGGGATTATCATCAATACAGGAGAAGATAATTATTTAACGACCAGTGATGCCATATTAGAAGCACATACAGTGACTGCTTCACAATTTATCAATGAAGCTTTTGCAATAGAAGCTCATTTACCAGAAGAGCTTATGGGACTTGGGCATGCATTTGAAATCAATCCAAATGTTGAAGATTCTTTCTTATTAGAAATTGCTCACGCACAACTTGCAAGAGAGTTATTTCCCAATGCGCCTTTAAAATATATGCCACCAACCAAGCATATAAATGGTAATATTTTTAGAGCTTATCAACAAAATGCAATGTTTAATATGGTGACGACTTTAACTGAACAAAAAATACATTTGTTAGGAATGATGACTGAAGCCATTCATACACCATTTATCTCTGATCGATATTTGGCCATTAAGAATGCACAAATGGTACAAAATTCAATGAAGTCTTTGGTTAATGAAATTCATTATAAAGAAGATGGTATCATTCAAAAACGCGCACAATTTGTTTTAGATAATGCTCACAAACTTTTAAAAGAAATTTCAGAAGATGGTATGTTTAATACTTTAGCCAAGGGAGTTTTTGCAGAAACAAAAAGAACAGAAACTGGTGGTAAAGGATTGGACGGCGTATTTAAAAAATCAGACGATTACATCAATGTGATTAGTGATCAATTGGAGGCGTATTTTAATGAAAATTAAACCATATGGAGATACATTAAATGATGGCGCTGTACAAGTGAGTTTTACCTTACCGATGGCTCTATCAGCAAAAGCCATTCAAGCAGCTAAAGAAATTGCTAAACAAATGAATTTGGTTGATCCTAGTGTTGTTCATTCAGAAGTTGGTGGTGATAATTTTTCATTCTTTATAGTATATGGTGCTGTCAAAGCACAAGTTGATGTTAGCAAAATAAAAGTTGTTGAACTTAAAAAAACAAGTAAAACAAAAAAAGAAATTGAAAACCTAATAGAAGAACATTTAGATAGAGAACTTGTATTTGTTGGTGCATCAACTGGAACAGATGCTCACACTGTTGGAATAGATGCAATAATGAATATGAAGGGCTTTGATGGACATTACGGCTTAGAACGATATGCTGGTATTAAAGCTATTAACTTAGGTTCTCAAGTAACCAATGAAGATTTTGTTAGAATTGCAAGAGAAGAAAAAGCAGATGTATTGCTTGTGTCACAAACGGTGACACAAAAAGAAGTGCATTTAAAGAATTTAATTGAACTTGTAGAATTATTAGAATCAGAAGGTTTAAGAAAAGATGTTTTATTAATAGCTGGTGGTGCTAGAATCACTCATGAATTGGCGAAAGAATTAGGTTATGATGCAGGATTTGGCCCTGGTAGTTATGCAGAAGATGTCGCGAGTTTTGCGGTAGAAGAAATCATCAAAAGAAAAGGTGAATAGATATGAGTATTACAAAATTAAGTCAAATATCAACTAAAAATGGTGATAAAGGCACTTCAAAGAACTACAATAATGATGTGTATGATAAAGATGATTCATTGTTTGAGGTTTTGGGAACATTCGATGAATTGAATTCTTTTTTAGGACTTGCTTATCATTATTCTAAAGTAGGGTTGATTAAACAAATACAACTTTACTTACAAAATATGAGTTCTTTAATTGCGACTAAACCAAAGTCAGCATATTATAGTAGCTTGAATAAAATTGATGAAAAAGATGTATTTTTATTAGAAGAAAATATTGAAAAGATGTTATTAGAAAAACCATTAGAAAACCAATTTTATTTACCAGGTAGTGAAAAAACAAAACCAGGTGCATATTTTGATGTCTGTAGAACAATTGCAAGACGAGCTGAAAGAAGATTAATTACTTTTACTAAAGAACATAAGAGAGAGGATTTAGACATCGTCAAGAAATTTATAAATCGATTAAGCGATTTGTTATTTATATTGTCGATGAATCAGTAAAAATATTTCAATATCTGGCTTTAATTCTTATATGTTCTATGATATAATATTTTACGTTATAAAAACGCTTACATAAGAGGAGAAAATTTTGAAAACAATCGTAATAGGTGTCATTGGCGCCGATGTACATGCTGTAGGAAACAAAATCATTGATTATACCCTTGTTAATTCAGGGTATAACGTCATTAACATTGGGGTTTTATCATCCCAAGAGGATTTTATCAACGCTGCAATTGAAACAGATGCAGACTTGATTATGGTGTCATCATTATATGGTCATGGTGAGATTGATTGTAGAGGGATGAGAGAAAAATGTATAGAATCAGGTCTTGAAGATATATTGCTTTATGTTGGTGGAAATATTGTTGTTGGAAAACAAGATTTCAACGAAACGTTGAAAAGATTTAAAGAGATGGGCTTTGATCGAGTGTACCCACCGGGAACATCGATTGATTTAGCATTAAATGATATTAAAGAAGATTTAGGAGAATAAGATGTCTAACTATTTATTAGTGGATTTTGGATCAACTTTTACAAAATTATGCGCAGTAGACGTAACTTCTGAAAAGATTATAGGGACGGCTGCTCATTATACAACGGTTTTAGAAGACATTAGTATAGGATATCATAACGCTTTAAATCTTCTATATGATAAATTGGGGAAAAATATAGAATTTGATCAAGTTATTGCTTGTTCATCTGCAGCTGGCGGCCTAAAAATGGCCGCTATTGGTCTTGTTGAAGAATTAACTGTAGAAGCTGCAAAACGTGTATGTTTAGGCGCTGGTGCAAAAGTTGATTTGGTTTTCTCACATCATCTAACAAGAAAAGAGACTAAACAAATTATTGAAGAAGACATTGATATTATTTTACTATCGGGTGGTGTTGATGGTGGAAATAGTGAGAATGTTATTTACAATGCAAAATTACTTGGAGAAATGGGTGTAAAAATTCCTGTTATTTATGCAGGTAATAAATCAGCTGAAGATGATATTATAGATATCTTTGATCATTATCAATTGGATTATCATATTTGTGAAAATGTAATGCCGAAGATTAATAAACTTAATCCTAAAAGTGCAAGAAAAACCATTAGAGAGATTTTTTTAAAACAGATAATTGAAGCAAAAGGCATTAAAAAAATTGAAAGTGATATTGATCAAGTGATATTGCCAACGCCAAACGCTGTTTTAGAAGCTGCGAAGTTATTAGCTGAAGGCTATTTGGATGAAACTGGTTTAGGTGATATTGTTGTCATTGATATTGGTGGTGCAACAACTGATTTGTATTCTATGTGTTATGCGACCAATCGCAGTGATGTTGTTTTACATGGTTTAGAAGAACCTTATGAAAAAAGAACAGTTGAAGGTGATTTGGGTATGAGATATTCCGCACCAGGAATTGTTAAATCACTTTCAGAAAGAGAAATTGAATACATCAATCAAGAAAAACAGATTGATATTGTAAAAGAAGTCAATGAGCGATATAAAAATGTTCATTTACTCCCACACAATGAAAGAGATGAGTTTATTGATCAATTCTTAGCAGAAATGTGTGCTTATCGATCAATGAATCGTCATGTTGGTAAAATTCATGAAGTGATGACCCCTATGGGTAAAGTATTCAATCAATCAGGAAAAGACTTAACGAATGTACGCTATGTGATTGGAACTGGCGGCGTGATTATCAATTCAAAAAGACAAAAAGAAATACTAAAACAAACAACGAACATCTTAGATGATAAAGCACAATTGCGACCTGATGATCCTGAATTCTTAGTGGATCAGTTATACATTATGGCACCCATGGGATTATTGGCGCAAAAACATCCAAAATTAGCACTGAAATTAATGAAAGAAAACTTTAAGGAGTTAAATTAAACATATGAAACTAAAAAATAAGAAACTAGATTTAAAAGAGTTTTTTAAAGAAAGAGAAGAAGTTTTATGCGGTTGGAAAACCGGTAACGATTCTGAATTAGATTTAGAAACAACTGTTGAATATTTGAAAAGCGTCCCAAGTTATAAAAACTTTGCTTTTGTATTAAATAAAGCAAAGAAGCATGGGGAAACGTTAATTCAACCAAGAGCCGGTGTACCTGAATTAGGAGAACATATTAAATTGTTGCAGTTTTTAGAAAAAGCTGGCGCAGATTTTTTACCAAGTACAATTGATAGTTATACAAGACAAAACAGGTATACAGAAGCTGAAAAAGGGCTTGATGAATCAATGGATAAACACCGTGCATTATTAAACGGATTTCCAGCTGTTAACCATGGCGTTAAAAGTTGTAAACAGGTTTTAGAAGCGATTAATGTTCCTATTGAAGCAAGACATGGAACGCCAGACGCTAGATTATTATCGGAAATTATTCATGCAGCTGGTTGGACATCTAATGAAGGTGGAGGAATTTCTTATAATATTCCCTATGCAAAATCAATTCCTCTAGAAGTTTCAATAAGAAATTGGCAGTATTGTGATCGCTTAGTTGGATATTATGAAGAACAAGGTATAAAGATTAATAGAGAACCATTTGGTCCTTTAACAGGAACACTTGTTCCACCAGCAATTTCGAACACAGTCATGATTATTGAAGCATTATTGGCAGCTGAACAAGGTGTTAAAAATATCACTGTTGGTTATGGGATGGGTGGAAATCTTATCCAGGACGTTGCAGCTGTTAACTCATTGCATTCTCAAACAAAAGAATATTTAAAGAGATTCGGTTATGAAAATATGGAAATATCAACTGTATTCCATCAATGGATGGGTGGATTTCCAGCAGATGAAGCTGAAGCAATGGCTTTAATTTCATATAGTTCTACTGTTGCCGCTTTATCAAAAGCAACAAAATTAATCACAAAATCACCACATGAATCTATGGGTATTCCAACAATGGAAGCCAATGGATTGGGTGTAAAAGCGTCTAAGTTTATCGTGAGAATGTTACAAGATCAACGTATCACAAGAAGTGAAGATTTAAATGAAGAAATGGATTTAATAAAACGCGAAGTCAATTGTTTAATGGAAGCTGTTTTAAAAGTTGGTGAAGGAGATTTAGCTGTTGGTACAGTGAGAGCTTTTGAACAAGGTTTATTAGATATTCCTTTTGCACCAAGTCAATATAATGCTGGAAAAATTTTCCCAGCAAGAGATAATGATGGTAGAATTCGTATTTTAGAATTCGGAAATTTAGCAATGGACCAAGACATTAAAGATTTCCATTATAATAAGATTAAAGAACGAGCAGATTCTGAAAATAGAAAAATTTCATTCCAAATGACTGTGGATGATGTTTATTCAGTCAGTAAAGGCAAACTAATAGGAAGGCCAGGCAAGTGAGAATAAAAGACGTTATACTATCTAAAGCATATACAGGGTTTTTCTTTGATGATCAAAAAGCCATTAAAACAGGGGCTAAAAAAGATGGATTATTTTATGTAGGAGAGCCAATGATTGAAGGGTTTACTTCAATTAGACAAAAGGGTGAAGCTATTTCAGTTCAACTAATATTAGAAAATGATGATTTTGGTATTGGTGAATGCGCTGCTGTTCAGTACTCTGGTACTGGCGGGAGAGATCCTTTATTTTTAGCAGACGATTATATTCCTTTTTTAGAGGAAGAAATTGTACCCTTATTAATCGGTGAAGAATTAACTGATTTTAAAGAACTCGCTGAAAAATATGATCGATTACAAATTCATGGCAAAAGATTACATACAGCAATCAGATATGGTTTAACACAAGCATTATTATCAACTTTTTCAGCTTATAAAAAAGTAACTATGGCTGAAATAATTAGAGAATCATATCAAATCAAAGATGATGTTTATCAAGCAGTCCCAATCTTTACTCAAAGTGGAGATGAAAGATATGATGGTGTTGATAAAATGATCTTAAAAGAAGCTGATGTCATTCCTCATGGATTAATCAACAATATTGATGAAAAATTAGGAAGACAAGGTGAACTTTTAAAAGCTTATGTAGAGTGGATGCGTAATAGAGTTCTTAAATATAGAGTGAGAGAAGATTATTTGCCAGTGATACACATTGATGTTTATGGCACCATAGGTATTGCTTTTGATAATGATATGGTAAAAATCATTGAATATCTTATTGAATTAGAAGAAACAGCGAAACCTTTAATCATAAGAGTAGAAGGACCAATTGATGCTGGCAATAAAGAAGATACAATTATGTATTTATCTAAAATAACTGCTATTTTAGAAGAAAAAAACTCTAAATTAGAAATTGTCGCAGATGAATGGTGCAATACCTTAGAAGATATTAAAGACTTTGCGGATGCAAAAGCAGGTCATATGTTACAGATAAAAACACCAGATTTAGGTGGGGTGAATAACATAGTTGAAGCCATTCTTTATTGTAATGAAAAAAGAATTGGTAGTTATTCAGGCGGAACCTGTAATGAAACCAATATATCCGCACAAATCACAACCAATATTGCCATCGCTTGTAAAGCAAATCAAATGCTTGCCAAACCTGGTATGGGTGTTGATGAAGGGTATATGATTGTTAAAAATGAAATGAACCGAGTATTAGCTAGAGCCAATCGAAAGAGAGGTTAATATGATTTATCAAGCGGGTAGTAAAGAATCAAATGATTGTCTTATTACCATAAAAGAAAGTTCTGAAACAAAGATTCACATTGACAGTATTGTGGGTCATTTGTTTTATGACCAAATATTAGAAGCAGTGAAGGAAACATTGAAAGAACAAAATGTTGAAAATGTTGACGTGACTGTTGAAGACAAAGGGGCTCTAGATTATACAATCAGAGCACGTTTGATAGTTGCAATAAAAAGGATGAAAAAAAATGTTTAGATCACTATTATTTATTCCAGGTAATAATCCATCAATGTTGCAAAACGCTGATATTTTTATGAGCGATGGCATTATATTTGATTTAGAAGATGCTGTTGATATTAATGAAAAGGATAACGCCAGAAACTTAGTGGAAACATATCTTTTAACGACCAAAGATTTACCAAAAACTATTGTTTTACGTATTAATCCTGTAAATTCATTGTTTATTGAAGATGATTTACAATTATTGATGACAAGAAAAATTGATTATATATTGTTACCAAAATCAAATATGATTTCATTGTATGTGCTTGATAATACTTTATCTTTTTTAGAGAGAAAAAATAATTTTAAAAAAATTAAATTGATTTGTTTAATAGAGGAAGCGAAAGCTGTGAACGAAGTTGAAGAAATCGCAAAACATACAAGAGTAGAAGGGTTGTTATTAGGGGCCGAAGACTTAACAAATGAATTAGAAGTTGAAAGAACCACAGTTGGCAATGAAATCATGTATGCAAGGTCTAAAGTAATATTTGCTTGTGCAGCTAACCAAATAATAGCAATAGATACACCTTTTACAGACATATCAGATGAAGAAGGTTTAGAATACGATTGTTCTAATGCCAAAGCACTTGGCATGAAAGCTAAAACAGCGATTCATCCAAGTCAATTAGATATAATCAATCAAGTCTTTTCTCCAACTAAGAAAATGATTAAATGGGCGCAGAGTGTTGTTAAAACATATGAAAAAACAGGTAAAGGTGTTTTTCAATATGAAAACAAAATGATTGATAAACCTGTGATTGAAAAAGCTAAAAAGATTATTGAAAAAGCTAAAACTTTTGATTTATTGTAGGTGATGAGTATGTTAAATGGTGTTGGAAGAGAAATACCGAATAGTTTAAAACCTTTTGTAAGCAGTGATGATTACAAAAATAATGAAAGACGCAAAATATCTAAAAAAAATAAACAGTCAAAAACTGTTTTTTTCTCTAGTTATGATGAGGTCTTTGATTCATTTCACATTGATAATAAACAAACATTATCTTTTCATCATCATTTAAGAAATGGTGATTTAGTCATTCAAGAAGTATGTAAAGTGATTAAACAAAAAGATTTAAAAGAATTACATTTTGCGCCAAGTTCAATATTTCCAAGTTACACTGAAATGGTTGAACTCATTAAGAATAAAAATATTACTAATATACATACTAATTATATTAATGGAGACGTGGCAAAAACGATTAGTGAAGGCTATTTAGAAGGCCAATTAATCATGAATACACATGGTGGTAGAGCAAGAGCGATTGAAAGCGGAGATTTGTCAATTGATGTCGCCTTTATTGCTTGTCCAACAGTTGATAAATTAGCCAACGGATCCGGTGCTATCGGTAAGAATGCATGTGGTACATTGGGGTATGCCATACCTGATTTAGAATATGCAAAAAAAGTTGTTTTAGTGACTGATAATCTAGTTGAAGAATTAGATCATTATCAACTAGATGGTAAATTTGTAGACGCAGTATTGGTTGTTGATAGTATTGGGGATGCTGAAGGTATTGTTTCAGGAACGACCCAGATCACCAAAGATCCTATAGGTTTAAAAATAGCCAAAGATTGTTCGGTATTATTAGATCAATTAGGATTAATTAAAAATGGGTTTTCAATGCAGACAGGTGCAGGAAAAACTTCTTTAGCAGTCGTAAGTTATGTTGAAAAAATTATGAAAGAAAGAATTATTACTGGAGAATTCGGTTCAGGCGGTATAACAAAAGCCTATGTGGATATGCTTGAATCTGGTTTATTCAATAAATTGTATGATGTACAATGTTTTGATTTAGATGCGGTTAAATCATTTAACAAAAACAGTAATCATTTGGCTATGTCAGCCTCTACATATGGGAATCCTTTTGAAGAAGATATCATTGCTGATAAGTTAGATTTTGTTGTTTTAGGTGCAACAGAAATAGATTTGAATTTCAATGTCAATGTGACCACAGATGTCCTAGGAAACCTTATCGGAGGATCAGGCGGACATTCTGATATTGCTAAAGGCGCAGATGTAACGATTGTCATTTCACCGTTGATTAAATCACGTATTCCGATCATCAAAGAGAACGTCACAACCATTACAACGCCTGGAGAAGACGTTGATATCTTTATCACCGAAAGAGGGATCGCAATTAATCCTAAAAGAAAAGATTTATTAGAGAAGTTAAAAAATTCTAAAATAAATATATTTAGTATGGAAGAATTGCTTGAAAAAACACATTCTATGACAGGTGTTCCGGCTAAAATCAAAAAAGACGATAGAATTATCGGTCATATTGAATACAGGGATGGCACAGTTATTGATGTGCTAAGAAGAGTTCACGATGACTACATCAGATAAAATATTAGAAGCAAGAGAAACTAGATACAATAGAATTTTAAAGTTACAAGATACTTATCAGACAGTTGTGACTGTAAAAGTAAATTATCCTGGAAAAGACAAAAACAATTACCTTGTATATTTAATTTTTAATTCGTTTAATGTTGAGCAATTATCTTTTTCTTATCAAGTCATGGGTAAATATATTTCTGATGATGGACCTTATTATTTATATGGTTTAAATGCAGATGCAGAATTAGTCAAAGAAAAAACCATTCAGTTTGAAGAAAATCATGAATTGGGCCGTTTTTTAGATATGGATGTTTATCATGATAAAGAGCCACTTTCAAGAAAATATAAACGCAAGTGTTATATTTGTGGTGAACCAGCACATGAATGTATTCGTTCAAAAAAACATTCTTTTAATGAACTAAATGCATTTATTCGCCATAAAACCATTGATTATTATACAAATCAATTATATGCTTTCATTGATGAAGCAATCATGATTGAATTAGACTTAGATCCTAAGTTTGGTCTCGTGACAAAAAAAACATCAGGGTCACACAATGACATGAACTATCAAATGATGATAAAAGCAAAAAAAGCCATTATCCCTTATTTTATAGAGATGTTTAAACTTTCAATTAAATTGGATAAATTTGATCATCATATTGAAGATTTAAGGGTTTTGGGTATTCAAGCTGAAATAGCAATGTTTAAAGCGACAAACAATGTCAACGCTTATAAAGGATTGATTTTCCATTTAGGATTAATTGTCTCAGCTTATGGATATTATATTTCAAGAAATTTTGATAAAACTATTGTTGAAATTATTAAAGAAACAGCTCAATTATTTTTTAATTTAGATGATTTGGCTCAAGAAACCTTTGGAAAAATTGCTTACCAAAAACATCAAATTAAAGGCGCGAAAGGTGAAGCATTACTGGGATATCCTCATGTGAATGATGCTTTAAGATTATATAATGATGAATCAGATGCTTTAAAGACATTGGTGTATTTGATATGCCATATTGAAGATACCAATTTATTAAAACGCTCTAAAAGTCTAGATTTTTATGTAAAAGTTAAAAAAATGTTTTGTAAATTAAATGTGAATAACCAAAACGAAGTGAATCAATTATCACAATTTTGTATTGATTATCGCTTGAGTTTTGGGGGTAGTGCGGATTTACTTATTGTAACAATTTTTATAAAAAAACTTATGGAAAATCACCAGAAAATAGCTTTCAATTAAAAAATAAGATTTTCACTATTTTTCCCTTGACATAATCAACAATAAATAGTAAAATCTTTATGCGAGTGACTTTTGGAGGATTAGCTCAGCTGGGAGAGCATCTGCCTTACAAGCAGAGGGTCGGCGGTTCGAGCCCGTCATCCTCCACCATGCCGAAATAGCTCAATCTGGTAGAGCAACTGACTTGTAATCAGTAGGTTGCGGGTTCAATTCCTGCTTTCGGCACCATAATGATTTTTATGCATTGACTTGCAATATATGCGCACTGTAAAGTGCGTCATTTTTTTTGGGATTGAGGTTTGAAATGGCTCAGGTGATTGACAAGAAAACAGACTTAATATTAAATAAAAGCCCTATATGGAAAGGTTTATTATATTTAAGCTTTCCTGTATTTTTAGTCAACATTTTAAAAACCTTACATGATATTGTTGATGGGATATTCTTAGGGAGATTCCCTGGTGAATACATTAATGGTGAAGGTGAAATAGCATCTATAGCAACAGGGATGCAAAGTGCTGTTTCTTTAACGTGGCCAATCTTTTTTGTTTTCATATCTTTTGGTATGGGGCTTAGTGTTGCAGGTAATGCACTTGTAGGACAGTATGTTGGTAAAGGCGATTTGGTTAATGCAAAGAAGTTCGCCAATAATACTTTATTTATTGCATTGGGTTTAGGTGTTATTTTCAATATCTTTGCATTTGTGTTTGCACCACAAATCCTAAGCACGGTTAAAACTGATAATGAGACTGTTTATAGATACGCAATTACATATTTAAGAATTAGAAGTTTTGAGTTACCAGTACTCTTCTTAAGTTTCGCCTTCCAAGCCATTAGAAGAGCCACAGGCGATACTTTAACGCCTGTGATTATCAGTGCCGGTGGATTGTTCTTAAACATGATCTTAACGCCGATTTTGGTCTTACAACTTGGAATGGGTATTCAAGGAGCTGCAATTGCGACTGTGGTGGCTCAAGTGGTTTTAGTTCCAGCAATGATTTATTATTTAGTGAAACCAAAAACCGGTATTAGTGTTAAATTTAAAATTAACCAATTAAACAAGGTTGTTGTCCAAGATATTTTTCATATTGGAATACCTGCATCGTTAGGACAATCGATTCAAGCAGTTGGTTTTGTGATATTGAACTTCTTAATTTTCTCTTATGGACAAGAAGTTACGGCGGCTTTTTATATAGGTAATAGAATTAACTCTTTGATTATGTTCCCAGTGTCCGCGGTATCAACAATTGTTGCTATCTATATTGCACAAAATGTTGGTGCAGGAAATGTTGATAGAGCCAAGAGTACTGTTAAACAAGGAATGGCGATAGGTGTCATTATGATGATTATTGGTGTTGCAATTATCTTGCCTTTTAGGGAATCGATTGTTAAAATATTTAGTGAAGACAAAATCGCGATTAAACATGCAACAACCTATATACTGTATATTGGATTAGGGTTACCGTTAATGGCGTTATTCCAAACTTATTTAAATACTTTCCAAGGAAGTGGAGAAACAAAATATTCTTTTGTTTTAGCCATTGTTAGGTTATGGATATTTAGATTACCGTTTGTGCTTATCGCAATGTATATGTTAGAATTAGGACCTGTGGGTATATGGTATTCAATGTTACTCAGTAATGTATTGGCTGCGTTCTTAGGTGCATATTTATATTCTAAAGTCAAATTTGTACCAAAAACCAGGGAGGTTATCTAGTGAATAACAATTTAGTTTTTCCAGATTATGATCATTCTTTATTAAATATTTCTTCATCTATTTTAAAGTATTATGGTGTTGATTCAGGCTATAAAAGTATTGAATCTTTAGATAAACAATTAGAGAAGAAACCAAGAAATGTAATATTTGTTTTGGTGGATGCTTTGGGGTCAGAGATACTAAAAAAGCATAAAGAAGAAGCAGATTTCTTAATATATCATCAACAGGATGTATTAACGACTGTATTTCCTTCAACGACCACTGCTGCAACAACAGCTGCTTTAACTGGTTTACCACCAGTCAGAACAGCTTGGATTGGTTGGCAACAATTCGTTAAAGAAGAAGATAGACATGTCGTTTTCTTCCAAAACAAAGATTATTATGATGATAGTTATGTATTTGGATATGATGTATCAGAAAAGTTTGTTAAAAAGACTAGTCTTTACGAGTTGATTAAAAAAAATAATAAAGATGTTTCAGTTCACGAAATATTTCCTAAGTTTAA
>JAQIBJ010000081.1 GCA_027859085.1 Mycoplasmatota bacterium | reverse complement strand
AAAATCAGATTAAATTCTATATATAATTTTATCACTAAAACAAAGCAGTGTCAATCTGTTGTCTTGATTTAGAATAAATATTATATCTATTTTAATACCACGGATGTCATTGGTCCAATCGTTAATTGTTGATTTGTTAAAGAGGCATTTGATTTTCCTATATATCCCCTTAACGATGTGAACAGATAACTTGTATACTCACTTAAGTCAATGGTTACTTCTGAATTTGATGTGTTATGAAATACACCAACTGTTGAATCTTGATATGTGCTTAAAAACCCACCAAAGGAAGAATATCCACTAAAATTTAAAGCTGTGTAATCCCCTCTTGCAATTTCAGGGTTAGCATTTCTTAACATTATTAATTTCTTGTAATGATTGAATAAAGAATTTTCATCATCAATTTGATCCATAACAGATCCATTCGTTTGTCTATCTTGAGACCAGGTTGCTCCAACTGGATTTCCTACTGTATCATTATCGCCCCAAAACATTGCTAATCGACGATTAGAGTCAGTGTTTTCGTTACCTCTGGAACCTAACATACCAATTTCTTCTCCATAATAAATGAATGGTGTTCCATATGTCAGGATATATAGGTTAGCTGCCATATGCATTTTATAGTCATCAACAGATAGATATCCAGCAGCTCTATTCATATCGTGATTTGATATAAAAGGTTGTAAAATAGCGTCTGAATTTACTTCTTTAACTGACTTTCTATATTGACTTAAATAACTGACATAACTATTAACTGTCTCAATATTTTTTACTGTTAATGAAACGTAACCATTTAATTCTGCCATCCCAAAATCAAAGTTATTGAACGGCTCATAATACGGAAGAATATTTCTATTACTATCCCACATTTCACCTACAACATAAGCCTCTTCATCTATGGCTTTGACTTCACTCATAAACCAATTCCAAAACTCTATGTTCTTGTCATTTTCTTCATAGTATGGGTATTTAACTGCATCTAACCTAAAACCCTTAACACCTTTGCCTAGCCAAAATGAAATGATATCTTTTATTTCATCCCTTACGAGTTGACTGTCTAGATTTAATTCAGGCATACCTGACCAAAAATTGCCTTCATAATATAGATCCTCATAAAAATGATGATATGTTCTTCCATCAATCATTTCGTTTTCTGTCACTAAAGTATAATACTCTAAGTAAGGACTATCCAAATCACCTGTTTGAGCAGCTTCTTTGGCTTGACTAAACCAAGGATGATATGAAGAGGTGTGATTAATCACTAAATCAATAATGACATCAATATTTCTTTCGTTTGATGCATCTATTAAGTTTTCAAAATCTTCCATTGATCCAAAATCAGGATCAATGTCTTTGTAATTTATAGTATCATATTTATGATAACTTGGAGAAGGCATAATAGGCATTAACCATAAACCAGTAACTCCTAAACTTTTTCCTGAATTAATATCACCATCATTTAGGTAGTCTAAACGATTAATTATACCTTTGATATCACCAATTTCATCATTATCGCTATCTGAAAATGCACCTACAAATATCTCATAATAGACTCTGTAGTTGTCATCAATCATCGTAGCCTCGAGTTTTTCATCTTCTATGATGTATTCATTGACATTATTAGAACATGCAATCATGCTTGTCAAAGCAAATATTATTAGACAGGTTATTATTAGTCTTTTTATCATAATATCACCATATTACTTAACCGCACCAGAGGTAACGCCTTCAATATAATATTTTTGCATTGATAAGAATAGTAAGACAATCGGAATTGCAACAATAACAGAACCTGCTGCAAACATTGTGAACATATTCGGATCACTATACTGTCCATACATCATATCATATAAACCAACAGCTACTGTATGTATTTGCCTATTGTCTTCGCCTAAAATTACTCTAGCAAATATAAAGTCCATCCATGGTGCAATAAATGTCATTAATGCAGTATAGATGATAATAGGTTTTGAAATAGGCACGATAACTTTAGTAAAAATTTGTGCATTTGTTGCGCCATCAATCTTTGCTGCTTCTACTAATGAATTTGGAATAATATCAAAGAATCCCTTGGCGATATAGAAGCCTAATCCTGCGCCTGCAGAATAGACTAATATCAACGCAAATAATGTTTCAGTTAGATTTAAAGCACGTAAAACAAAATACACCGCAATCATACTCATAAACCCTGGGAATAACCCTAAAATGATTGCAATATTTAAGAAGAATTTACGTTTAGGAAATCTAATTTTACTCATCACATATGCAACTGAAAGTTGCAATAGTGTTGCTAATATGAATGAGAAGAATGCTACAAAAAGTGTATTGAAAAACCATCTTAAAAATAAGGTTTCATCAAACAATCTTCTATAAGTCTCTAACCCATAACTATTTGGAAAATATCGTGAATAAATGATTCCGCGATAGAATCCATCAATATATTCTTCTCTAAATGAATGTAGAAATATCCATAAAATTGGATACAACCATATAATGGCTAAAACGATTAGCATAATATGTGAAATAATCGTTCCTATAGCTTTGTTATTTTTAGTTTTATTATTTAAACTATTTGTTTTAGAGGACGCACTATCATCCTTAAAGCCTTTTTTTATTTTTGGAGGTTGATTGACTTTTTTAACATTATTATCGATCATTGGAATGTATCCTCCTCTTTATATGATTTACTGTGTCTATATGTTAGGAGTGTTGCGGAAGCAGTTATAATAAATGTGAAGATAGCAACTACTGAACCAACATTAAAATCACTTTGTTCAATTGTTAATTTAAATAACCATGTTACAAGCAAGTCAGTTTGACCAGCTTGACTACCAGCTACTCCTGGTGAACCGCCTGTTAACAGATAGATAATATTGAAACTAGTGATATTACCTATAAAACTGGTTATCAGATATGGTGTCGTCACAAAAACAATATAAGGCACAGTAATATATCTAAATGCTTGAAATTTTGTTGCACCATCTATTTGTGCAGCTTCATATGTGTCTTTAGGTACATTCATCAAAATACCACTTGTCATTAACATAGTATATGGTATTCCAATCCAAAGGTTTATAACTAAAACAGCAATTCTGGCTGTTGTTGCTGAATCAGCTTGAGCGAGAAAAGCCATAGGACGTGCTAAAATTCCAATATCTTGTAATAATTGGTTAAATGGACCACCTGTTGAAATTAATGAACGTGCGGCTAATAAAGTAATAAATTGTGGCAATGCAATTGTCAAAACAAAAATTGTACGCCATACTTTTTTAAGTCTAATATCATATTTATTGATAAGAAGAGCTAATAAAATTCCGCCAATATAATTTGAAAATGTTGCAAAGAATGCCCAAATTAATGTCCATCCTAATACTGGGAAAAATCTTCTACCAATTTCACTTGATTTTTCAAAAATTGCTAGAAAATTTTCAAATCCAACCCAAGAAAACAAATCCGAGCCAGCAACAACACCTTGACCATAATCAGTAAAAGCTATTAAAATCATAAATACTGTTGGAATAATGGTAAATAATGTTACACCAATAATTGTTGGTGTAATTAATAAAATATGAAAACGTGAATCAAATAATGCAGCAACGTCTTCTTTAAATTTTTTAGGTTTTTTACCTTTTTCTATATCCTTTTGAACTTTATAGGCGCTCTTAATATTGGTAACCCAAGCAAATAGGAAAACAATAATCATGAAAATAATTAAAACGCCAAATAAAAGCATTAACATAGAGTTATCAGCAAATCCCCAACCACTTCCGTCATCGGTTCCTAATGTAATTAAATTCATCAATGATTTATAACCAATTGGTGTTCCATTAACTGTTGCAGTTCCACCAACTTCAGGGTTGGTAAAGAATATGACTAAGAACCCTACTTGAATTGCCAAAAATACTAACCCTTTCATAAATTGCTTATGATAGAAATTTCCAGCCCCCATAAATAAATGAGATAGTTTAGTTCCTAAATCACCATCTTTAAATCTCTCGAGAAAGCCCTTACAATTATTTACTATATTTTTACCTAGTGTTCTGAATCTACTAGGTAGTGTTCTAAATCTACTAGGTATTGATATAATAAATTTATAAATGCTTTTAAAGAAAGATATGAAGAGTTTACCGATTTTTTTTAACAGTTTAATTAATAAATTATCACTTTTTCTCTGCATATATTCGCTCCCTTGAAAACGGTAAGAACCACCACTTATGTGATAGTTCAAATCGTTATTTTAAATTAAATTATTCTCTAATGTTCATCCAAGTGTTTTCGATTTCTTGCATACGTGCTATAACCAATGCATCTGTATTAAATTCATCTTTATTTGATAATAACTCAAACAACAATTCAGGTGCTTGTCTTTGATAATAATATACATTAAATCTTGCTTCGATTCCAAATGGTTGTGGTCTACCATAGTTAAACATTTCAATTTGAGCAATAGCCAATTGAGTACGAATATCACTACCATCCATACCTTCGAATTCTTCTAATGCATCTTTATATGCAGGAAGTGTTCCATTTTGCAAGTATGATTCTTCTTGGATGTCTTTATGTGATAAATATAACAAAATATCTTCTAGATAATTTAATTTGGAACTTCTTCTGTTCATAACAAACATTTTAGTATCAGTAAATGTACCAGATTGCATAACAGTGTTGGCAGCAACATCTCCATAAACATCATCTGCTGTCAAAGTAAATGTAGGAAGCTTTGCAACACCTAAGTCATCACCTAATGCTGCTTGGGCAGCATTGAAGTGCCATGACCCACCAACTAGAGATAATGTTTGTTCATTATCCAAGTCAACTTGCCAGCCAGAATCAGATGCTTGAACTGCTCCATAAATATCGCTGAAAAAACGTTGTCCCCATTTAATAACTGAGATAGCTTCATCGTTTACAAAACTAGTTTCTTGTAAATCTCCACCTTCATATATTTTAGTAACTGGTTCCCCAGTAGTAGCATTTGTTGCTAATACTAAGAATGAGTTATTAAAACCATCTTGTCCTGTAACTGTAGTTGAATTCATTTCAAGTTCAGTGGCTTTAGCCCAAATACCCTCCCATGATTCAACATCAGTTGGTGTTAAGTAAGCAGCATTGTAATAAAGTATTAATGCCTGTGCTTCATAAGGTACACCAAATGTATATGTTTGACCTTCATAGTCACCTTTAATAACATTCAAAAAACTTTCTGGATTTTGAGATTGTATTTGAGAAATTAAATCAGCATTTTCAATAGGTGCAATTGCTGGTGA
>JAQIBJ010000054.1 GCA_027859085.1 Mycoplasmatota bacterium | reverse complement strand
TTGGTTGACGCAGATGTCTTTATTGGTGTCAGTGTTGGAAATATATTAAGCAAAGAAATGGTGACATCTATGGGGAAAGACTCAGTTGTTTTTGCACTCGCAAACCCAACTCCAGAAATCCCAAGAAAAGATGCGCTAGATGCTGGAGCACGCGTTTATGGTGCAGGTATTTCAAATGAGCCAAACCAAATCAATAATGCCCTTGTTTTTCCTGGACTATTCAAAGGATTGCTTGATGCACGTGTAAGACAAATTACTACAGAGATGGAAATTGCTGCTTGTAAAGCACTTAGTTCAATTATCACGCCTGATGTACTAAAAGAAGACAATATTATTCCAGATGTATTTAATGAAAATGTTAGTGAGAAGATTGCTCAGGCAATTATAGAGATTCAAAACCGATGATCAAAAAAGTATTCATTACTCTTTGCATGATTTTTATCCTCTCATCATGCAGTGAACAACAAGTCGAAACATCAACGAGTAATGAAGATGTAAAAATATTAGAAGATGAGGCTCTCTTAGGAGAGTCCATCATTTGGTATGGAAGACATCATTTAGAGGATGAGCAAGTATTCTTTTATTACCCTGGAACAGGATTTAAAATTATGTTTACAGGGAGTGCTGTTAATATCAACTTAGCACTCGATAACAAACATAGTGATATCTATTTTTCTTTATCAAAAGATTGTGAACCATTACTTGATGGAGATGTTGTCGTCTTATCAGAAGCAGAACAAACCATACAAATAACCTTTGATACATATGGTGAACATGTGATTGAATTCGTTAAACGTAGTGAGCCAAGAGACGGTGTTACATCACTCTTGTCACTTGAAACAAATGGAACATTTATGGAAAGACCAGAAGAAGAAAATGTCCCACACTTTCTAATAATTGGGGCTTCGGGAATATCAGGAAACGGTGCCATTGGTGAACCATGGCAAGGACGAACAACTGCAAACTCATCTTGTCTTCATTCGTTTGGATACTTAACAGCTGAAGGCTTTAATGGATCGTATGAATTCGTGAGTAATTCTGGGTGGGGACTTGCATTTGGATATAACGATCGAACGGGTGAAGATAATATTATGAGTGCATATGAAAGCGTTGGAATTGATGCTGATCAAAACATCGTTGATGTGAGTGATGATCACAGTCCAATCCCTGATATTATTATTGTCAACATTGGTGGAAATGATTATTCAGCTGTAATCAATAGATTAACTGGTTTTGCTCGTGAAGAAAAAATCCTGGAATTTAAAGATGCAGTTGCAGATTTTATTTTTACATTAAGAGAAGATGCACCCGATGCTCATATCTTTTGGACAATGACAGAAGGATCATTTAATGGAGCAGCTGCACAAAGTGTATTCGATTTACTACCAGCAGATGATAAGTTTTATGTTCACATGGTCATCATTAATGGTGTTGGTGAAGGTGGAGAAACAGGTGCGAATAATCATGCTAGTTATGAATCACATCTAGGAAGTTCAAATATTTTAATCGATGCAATCGAACAATATACAGATTATAATCGAACAGAAGAATAAGGTATAAATTAAGCTATAAAGCAGACCTGTTTAACAGCAGGTCTGTTTATTTTTTAACTTAAGTGAGAAAATTATTAGAATTATAGTAATTAATCTAATAATTATTAGAAACAAGTATCTAAAAGAACTTTAGCAAAATAATTAAAAAATAATTCTAATGTGATAGTATTTTATGTATTATAGATTAGATAGTATCTAAATATTTTGTATTGATTTTTGCATACAAATTCTTTATAAACATGATTGTGAATTCATTTTATTTAAGCTAGTTTAGTGGGAATTGTTTACATATAATAGTTATGGTATAATTATTCTGATTTGATGTGGCATTAATATTCAGAAAATTAGTCCAATTAATCAACTGTATACCACTAGCTAAATGGTTTATTTAGTTTTGTATTCTATTCTATACATCACGTTGATTTAAAAAAATGTATTAGAAAATAAAATATTGTTCGAGGTTGTCTATGAATAAAATATGTAATAAACTCAAAATCATTATATTGTGTTTTTCCTTGTTTGTTTTCGTGATTGCTTGTTCAAACGAAACAAGTTCTCTGATTACAACTATGTCAATAGAACCCAATACAACAATATCTTCAACAAGTTCAATAACAACAACGTCTTCCGTAGACACTACAATGACTTTTGTGGTTTCTTTTGATGTAGGGCTGGGAAGCGATGTTGATTCGATTAGTGTTGCAAGTGGATCATCTATGAGTCTACCAATAACTGAAAGAGAAGGATATAACTTTTTGGGTTGGACATTAATTGATACTGCAGAAGCTGAAATAGTTGATGAACCATTTCAGCCCAATTCAAATATTACTTTGTATGCAAAATGGAGTGTAAATCAATATACAATTTCATTTAACACAAATGGAGGATCTGTAATTGATCCTATTACACAAGATTATGGTACTGACATTCTACAACCTGATGTCCCAACTAAAGAAGGCGACACTTTTGGAGGCTGGTATTCAGATAGTGAACTTACAACTGCTTACACTTTTTCAACGATGCCCTCTGAAAATATAACTGTGTATGCGAAATGGGATGCTATTGATTGGAGTGATGTTGAACCATATTTGATAAATTTAATTCCAAATGAGTTATCAAATAACATCAGTTTGCCAAGTACATACCTTGATTATTCCATCTCTTGGTTATCAAGTCACCCCGAGATTCTAAGTAATGCAGGCATCTATATTAGACCTTATCAAGCAACGACTGTAAGTTTATCAGCAATCATTCAGTTGGGCCAACAAACTTTAACAAAAATATATAATATCGAAGTTGATGGTTATAAATCATTAAGTGCTCCTTTGACATCTAGCTATATTTATAGAGATTATAATTTGGTTAGTGATTCATTCTTCACGACACTAGATATTATCAATTGTGCATTTATCACAGCTAACTCTGCGGGAACTTTGTCAGGAACTGCTGTGCTAGGTAATATAAATACCTATATTATGCCCAAAGCACATGAAAATGGAAATTGGGTAATATTTTCTATTGCTCCAGATTCGGATTGGTCAGCGATTGCATCAAATTCTAACAGAATTAATACATTTGCAGATAACATTGTAGCAATGATTAATGCTTATGGATTTGATGGTGTTGATATTGATTGGGAAACACCAACCACTGAAGAAGCGACACGCTTTACTGAAATGATGCGTGTTATATATACAAAAGTTAAAGCAAATAACCCTAATCATCTTGTTACTGCTGCAATCGCTGGTGGCATGTGGCAACCACCAAGGTATGATTTAGTTAATTCGCAACAATATCTTGATTATATTAATATGATGACTTACGGGATGGTAAGTAATAATGGGTATTATCAGAATGCTTTGAGTAGATCTACAACTTATGATAATCCAACAAATAGTGCTGGTAAAACATTAACCAGTTGTTCTATTGAAGAGAGTATCGATATTTACCATTCATATGGTATTCCGAATAGTAAAATTATAGTTGGTGTTGCTTTTTATGGTATAAAACAAACGCGATCTTATGATGTTTCAAGCCAAACGTGGTCTAATTGGGTAAATGCAGGATCGGTATCATACAATTATATAATCAACAATTATTTAAATAACAGTAGCTATGATTATAATTACGATACTCAAGCTGGAGTGCCTTACATCATTAAAACAGATGGAACTGTTTTCATATCATATGATAATCCTAGGTCAATCGCAGATAAAAGTGAATATATTATTGAGAATGGTCTTGCAGGAATGATGTACTGGGAAAATGGATTGGATTTATCAGGGACTTTGCTTTTGGCAATGGAAGTAGGACTTATAGAGATAGACTAATCCAAAACGCTAAAGTATGGCAATCAACTAGTCGGTACAGGATGGTTATAGATTTTGAACAGTGTCTGATGATATGATATAATTAATAAGGTTTTTTTGTCAGAAAGATTATATGAAGAAAATTAGTACAACAATTATTGTGTTTACTGTGACCATGAGGTCTTCCTGTAAAGCTTATTACGGTCATAGGCATAATTATTTGTAAGTATATTAAGTAAGTTATCGTAAAATCAGCCAGAAAATAATAGAATTTATACATCTATTTTTATTCAATAACTATTTTAGAAACCAGTTTATGATTAATAAACTACATAGAAAGAGGTTTAGTATGGTTGAATATGAACAATTTTTGGTAGAATCGAAATATTTAAATAGAGAAATTAAAATCTACATATATTTACCTAAAACTATTTGTTGGAATGAACGGTTTACTGATATCGTAGATTTTTTGTTTAGTTAAAAAGCGATGATTTTATTTTGTTATATTGTAAATAAAATGTTATATGAGCTTTATCGTAAATAGTTGTAAATAATGATTTTTTATTGCATAAAAAATCCCTACCGGGCTTTTTTTTTAAAATTTTGAAATGAACTGAATTTTACATTCGTTTATGTTAAACTAATTTTAGTAACTTAGTAATATTTATTAAGCCAACTATATAAATGTCAAGGAAAATATGTTATTTAATAACTAAAATGGGTTATATATGAGATGGTGTTATAAGCGAGTACTTAAGAGAGGAATGATATAGTGTATTATTTATTTTTGATTTTACCCTTACCAGTATTATTTGGAATTTCGTTATATTTCAATAACAGAAAATATTTTGCAGGAAGTGGAAACAAAATTATTGTTTCAATTCTAGAAGGAATTGGAATGTATTTAGTTGTTTCTGCGATTTTTATGGAAGGCTTTATTGGTAATCCATTTTTACAAATTGCTATATTTGTCCTAGGTTTTATTGTTTTGATTATCTCAAACAATCGTATCAATGAATTAGAACCTGAATTTGATGACCAGATAGAAACACTTAAGAATTTATTAGTCATATTTGCTTCCACTGTTTTATTGTTCTATGTATTGTTATCGGTATTTCGTTTTCAACCATTTTATTTACAATTTCTTTATGCAATAGCGGGGACAGTCTTATTTAATGTTCTAGCACATTATATAAAAAAAATCACTTCTGAATTATATGATAGATTAGATTTTAGTAACTTCATGTTCGTTAGTTTTAGAATATGGTATGTATATTTGGGTGTGTTTGGTTTGATTTTTATAATTGC
>JAQIBJ010000069.1 GCA_027859085.1 Mycoplasmatota bacterium | reverse complement strand
TTTAGAGATTTGAATCGTGATGAATTAAAAAATGTGACCATAAAAGATGCACTTAATCATCCGAATTGGTCAATGGGTGATAAAATAACGATAGATTCAGCAACAATGATGAATAAAGGTTTTGAAGTGATAGAGGCATGTTTTCTATTTGACTTAGACATGGAAAGAGTTGAAACAATTATTCATAAAGAAAGTTTGATTCATTCAATGGTCGAATTTATAGACGGATCTATTTTGGCTCATATATCAAATCCAGATATGCATTTGCCAATTTCTTATGCGATGAATTATCCGAATAGAAAAACAACGAATATCAAACCATTTGATTTAATGCAATTAAATGATTTGAGTTTTAAGTCAATGAATCTTGACCGCTATCCTTGTTTGGGTTATGCTATAGAGGCATATAAAAAAGGCGGGTCGATGAGAACTGTATTAAATGCCGCGAATGAAGCTGCAGTAGATTTGTTTTTAAAAAGTGAAATTAATTTTTTAGAGATTGAAGATATTATTAAAAAATCTATGGATTCCCATCAAATAATCGAATTTCCTTCATTAGAAGAAATATATGATATTGATGCATCTATCAAAAAAGAGATATACAACAATTACAGTGAGGAGTAACTATTATGTTTTTTATGTTAAATATTTTTGCATCAACATTTGATGTATTAATTAATATCATTATATTTTTATTGGTATTAAGTTTGGTCATATGTATTCATGAACTAGGCCATTTGTTCTTTGCAAAAAGAGCAGGTATTTTATGTCATGAGTATTCTTTTGGTATGGGACCAAGATTATGGAGTACCAAAAAAGGAGAAACAACTTATTCTATTAGAGCAATCCCTTTTGGTGGATATGTATCTATGGCAGGAGAAGAATTAGATGCTGAAGTCATTAAGCTTGGTCAAAAAATAGGTTTGGTTTTAGATGAAAATCAAAATGTATCTAAACTTGTTTTAAATCTTGAGGATAATCGTTATCCTGATGCTATTGAAACAGTTGTTGAGTCTTTTGATTTAACAGATCCAAATAACTTAAATATCAATGGTCTTAAAGTTAACGAAAAAGCCATGTATGTTTATCAAAAAAATGAAATGCAAATTGCACCCGCCAATAGACGTTTTAATGATAAGACTAAAACAGAAAGATTATTAACGACATTTGGTGGTCCGTTAATGAATTTCATTTTAGCGTTTGTCATTTATTTGACTATTGCATTATTTATGGGTGTTCCTGATATGGCTAGCACTGAACTAGGTGGTGTATCAGAAGGTATGCCTGCGGATGGTATATTACAATCAGGTGATGATATTCAATCTGTTAATGGTGTTGAAGTTGATTCATGGAATGAATCAGGTAATTCAATTGTCAGCCAGTTAGATGAACCAGTTACAGAATATGTTTTTGTGGTTGAAAGAGATGGACAAACATTAACGTTATCTCCTATAAAACCTATGCATTATTTCTATAATCTTGGATTTACTTTAGAGCCAACGACTGATGAGTTAATTGTAGATCAACCAATATATGTGAATTCTGAAATACAACCTGGAGATAAGGTTATCAGTATTGATGGTACGACTTTTAATAGTGCTGATGAATTAATTACTTTTGCTTTATCATATACAGAGGGTACAAGTGATGATGACCCAACTGAGATTGTGGTTGAAAGAGATAGCGAACAATTTACATATACCTATGTTGCTTATAGTGAAGAAGTATTGAGTGGGTTAGGTTATGAAGTGTATTTCACAAGAATTGGAATTGAATCTTCATCTAAGATTAGTTTCTTTGGGTCATTTTCTAGTGCTGGGCAAAATTTCGTTGGTGCAGCAACATCTATATTTTCTACACTTAAACTATTATTCTCTTCAGATCAAGTAGGCGTAAGAGATTTATCTGGGTTTGTTGGTATATTCTCAATGGTGAAACAAGCATCAGCTTTAGGCTTGGTTTATTTATTCCAATTCATTGCATTGCTTTCAGTTAACTTAGGTATTTTAAACCTATTGCCAATACCTGCGTTAGATGGTGGAAGAATCGTTTTCTTAGGTTATGAAGCCATAACAAAAAAGAAACCAAATCAAAAAGTTGAGAACTTAATGCACACTGCTGTTTTCTTCTTATTGTTGTCATTAATGATTTATGTGACCTATCATGATATTTTAAGATTATTTGGCTTGTAATATTAATCACTTTGTAATACAATATAAAAGCTAATATAATTTCTATCAGAGCTTTTTTACACCTATTTACTGCACATAATTGGCATTAAATAGAATGTTCTAAAAAATTCAAAAAAAGTGATTAAAAATTATTGACTTTGAATAAGGGCTATGATAGAATATATAAGCGTGTGAAAAACACGAGGAAAACAAGGTCTTTGAAAACTGAACATATACAAGAAAGAACAACGACGAAAAATCAATTTTTTTGGAAACAAGAACAAAC
>JAQIBJ010000052.1 GCA_027859085.1 Mycoplasmatota bacterium | reverse complement strand
GGATGAAGATACAACGGTGAAAATCGGAATATAAAATTGAACCGCCCTGTACGGTTCCGTATGCAGGGTGGTGTGAGAGGGACTAAATAAAATAATTATTTAGTCTCTACTCGTTTTTTATGTAATTATTCCACAACGACTACATGACTTTCATAAATCATTAACCATTCACCATAACCATTAAGAGAAGTGTAACCGATTAAATATCCAGTTAATGTAACTTCTTGATTATTGATTAATGCAAGTGTATCATGTAATGACTGGCTATTAATAGTATCAACTTTTAAACCATAATATAATCCGGATGAGTCAGCTATTGCTATGTTGCTTCTTAGATTATATATCGGATTAAATGTATTAGAGTTCCACTCAAATAAATCTGTGATTTCAATGTATTGATAATAAAGCGTAGGCTCTGAATGAGTGAGCAACATGATTTCTTCAATCGACATTTGAACTGGAATATTTGTAATCACTACGTCTGATGCAATATGTTCAATAACAAATGGGATTGATAATATTGGAATCATCTGTGTATTATCATAGTAATCTCTTTGAGCAATAATTAGTATTTCATCGTTCAGTTCTAAAGTTACTGTTGATGAGTTAAATGTATAATATGAGAAATTCCCGAGTTGAACGTAAATTCTATTTTGGCCATCATCAATAATAGCGTATTGATAGAAACCATTTTCAAGTGGACCTAATGCAACAATCACACCTTGGATTTGATAGGTTTCTCCATCTAGACCATAGAGTACATCTTCAATTGATGCCGTTTGTCTTGGGTGGACTTGTACAGTGATTTGTAAGGTGCTTTCATGATTAGCGCCAGTAATAACATTCAAGTAAGTGATTGTCGCTAGAAGATCAAAACTTTCTAATCCATTGACATAACCAACAATTAATCCATCCATATCTATGTAAGCTTCATCAAGAGGGTCAATCAAAGTGTATTCAATTGTTGTATAAGGATGATTGCTGTATTCACTCACAAGGTAATCATCTAAACGTTCTCCGCTGAACACATCAAGGGTTGCAAATATAGAGAGTCTATCTTCGATTATTTGAACACTTTGTTCAGCTGTATAGTTTTCTATACTGATTTCATTAAGGCCTGAAATCGTATCAACCATAATATATTCGTTTCTGACGGTTTTCATTGGTAGTAAAACATTGATGTAAATGTATTCTCCTAAGTAAGGTGCTAGATAATCCTCATAGTCCCACCCATTAAAATACATATTGATATAGATTAAAGCATCATTATCAGTTAACGTATACAATCCGAGATATTTATCATACTCTAAGAAACCATATACTCTATTGACTGATAAATGTAAAGGATTAACACTGTAATCATTAGTGTAAAGTGATTCAATAGATGTTTCGATAGGTGTTAGATCCAATGTTTCTGTGCTAGACATATCAATCAATGCAAGATCATAAGTATAATTAGGAATGCCATCTATAATGGTTTTTAAACCGATAATTGTGACTTTGTCACCTGGCATAAAGTATCCATATAAGAAAGCTTCGAGCGCATAGATTTGATTATCAATTAATAAGTATTGGAAATCAAATCCTGTGTAGATAACAGTGGCTTCTAAAGCGATTTCAAAGGTGCCTAAATCCATTAAGAATAAATCATCTAGTGTTTTGTATTCAAAACCATTGATGAAAATTGAATAATAGAAGACTTCTGATTCCGTTTCAATGGTGACAGTAACTTTTACCACAACTTCGATATCCGTTGGTGATTGTAAAGCGTTATAGTAAGAGCCATAACTTTCCATATAATCGCTGCCTTGTATAATCACTTCGGTAATTGTTGGATTAAACGTATTAATTAAATCACCATCGGCAGAAGGCAAGGAAATATAATCACCTGGATTGTGAATTGGATTATATTGCATATGATCATCAAGAATTGATTGTTTAATTAATTCAAGCTGCTCTTGAATAGTATATTCCCCAATCCTGACAGAATATCCACTACTATATGTTTTATCTGCATACAGTGCTGCACGATTGCCTAAATAATCTTCATCATAACTAAAGACTTTAACCACAACTTCTAAGCCATTGTATCCTGAAAGTCGAACCCAGCTGCTGATTGCATACAAGCGAATAGTATTTTCACCATCGGTTAAATAATATTCCCTACCATAGTCACCGTAATAATCATATACCATACCACTAATTTCATAAGCAACACCATAGTTTAGAGGATTTGTCATATCTAAAGCCAAATAATCTTCAATACTTATGGTTGTAAATGTTGGGGCGATTGAGATACTTTCTTCCAGCAACTGAATGTCGTTCGCCATCATCATAGTTTTGCCATTAACAATGGTTAATGTACCACTAATCAGTAGCTTATCATTCATGTAATTATGATAGTATGCTGTATTTGAACGGAAGAGATTTTGATTTACTGTTGCATAGATAATACCTGTTTCATCTTCTAATAAGAATAGATAAGTATCTTGATCTAGCATCGTTGTTATGATGACTGTAGCACTGATGTTTTGAATGGTTGATCCATCGGCTATAACATCTTCAATTGGCGTAATGATAATCTCTTCATTTGGTAATATTGTAATGGTAAAGGTAAAATCATATGTTTCTAATTCTAAGGATAAATCAACTTGAATCGTTATTGTTGTGCTTTCTAAGACGGCATCAATCGATTGTAAATCACCATTAGTGAAATCAAACAAACCATTTAAATCATCAAGTGTTGTATAAGTGATAATCAACTCGTTAAAATAGAAATCAGGGTCTGAAAAATCAATTATAGTTTCACCTTCTAATGACATTTGATAACGTTCAATGATGTAGGCTTCAATAAAATCAAAAGTTTCTTGAGCACTGAGTTCGATGTCTTCGATATCATTTGGTTCGCCCACAATCTTAATTTCCCAAGCATTTTCACCTATTAAATTGAAATATCTTTCCCCTAACACATAACCCTTGAGGTTGATATATTGTCCAGTATAATTCGTAAATTCATATTGAGTTTGTTGGTTAACGAATGAAAGAACAACATATCCATCAGGTGTTCTAAGAACAGGTATACCATAATATTCTTCAATAATGCCATCTAACTTAATAAATAATTGTTGATTTAATTCATCGGTGTTTTCTAGATTCAATAAATCTTGAATACTCATAACATTTTCTGGAATATCGAAGTCATTTTGTCTTGATATAATTTCTACTACTGCATTAATGTTGTAAGTTTCCATTAAATATATCATGTTATTTACATATGAGTAATCTTTATTGATTTGAACATACAATAATATTTCATCTCCTACAACAACATCTAAATTGGCAATATCTACTAAAGCAATCTGTCCCAAAGTATTCATAATGTAGATAAAATCTGGACTTCTGTAAACGACTAATCCCTCAACGAAGATTGGTTCATACGTTTCAACATCGTCAAATTGAGAAAAATCAGTTAGCGTATATTGATTAAGTTGCGATGTGAATACAACAACTTCAGATACACTACCAGATGTTATGGTAATATTCAAGGTAAATGGTTGATCAGTATCTGAATATAAGAAGTGTTGGTTATCAAAATCATAATATGAGAAATTAAGATCAGAAAATGCCCAGGTAATTTCTCCGCCTAAAATAGGATGATAAGGATACATTGGAAGTCCATCAAATGCATTATAGGTTACACCACCATAGGTGTCATTGAATATTTTAATTAAAACATCAACACGTTCTTGGTCCGTATAATCAGGTATACGAATGTCCTGACGAATACCTTCAAAAAATATTTGTAAATTACCATCATTGTCACTATAAAGGAAACCACGAATATAAACTTCTAAATTTATATACTCAAATAGTCTTTCAAAACCACTATGATTCATGGTCATTATTTTTATTGAATAATCATCATTGGTTAAGTAAAAACCAGAATAACTATCTGTATATAATTCTTTAACGAATCCTCTAAGTTCAACATATTCACCATAAATACTTAAATCTGTTGGATCTATGTCTAAGAAATCAGTATTAGTTAATTGATTAGGAATGAGATTGAGCTCATTTTCTTTCGAAACAATTTGGTGTAATACTATATCCCCATCATAGTAGTCTAAATATGTCATAGCATAATCCTTATCATTCCTTACAACAAACTGAACAATATCTCCAACTTGAACATATGGAAGATTATAAGCATATAGATAACCTGTATCATCTTTCAATAACATATTGATTTCTGATTTTGCAATCACCATAACTTCAATGGTATGATAAGATAGTGTAGTGTCATTAATTACATCAGCGATTGTTGATAAATCAGTTGGCATCAATGTAAGGTTTATAATAAAATCATATTCTGTTGAGTTTATACTTAATGTCACTGTTAATGGAATTATAACTTCAATATCAGTATTTAAGAATTGGTTATTAGTCAAATCGAAATATACTTCATATTCTGTTGGAATTGAATAAGTTAAAGCTGGAATTGAAAAATTAGTAAATTCATCAAAAAACGGAATTTTATCCACAGGTAATTTATCCCCTGGGAAGAATGATAAATTAAAGTTTTCCTCAATGAAACTTTTCATTAGCAGAGCTTGTTCACTAATGGTTAATGGAATTATGGTATAGTCAATAATTGATAATTCGAATGTATCACCATTAGGAATAAAGATATATTCCAACTCAATAAGATTACCTATGTTATTTGCAATCGTATTAAAATCTTCATATTCTACACCCGATTCATGAACTAAGATAAAATCAAGACTACTTTCAGCAAAAATATGTAAATAAAAATTCTTATTAACAATCAAACCAGTTGATGAGTAAACATTTAATGCTTGATGATTGTCTATTGTAGAAAAATCTCCTAAATCAAATAGTTTTGGAATTGGTAATGGATTATCTTGTGATAGTTCATTGACAGATGTAACATTATCTAAGTAAGGAACACCTTTATCGAATCTAAGAAGTCCTGAAATTTCTACTTTATCACCTATGTAGAAAGACGAAGGATTTGCAAATACATTCTTAATATAGAGAAATCCAGTTTCATCGTAAATATAAAAACCTTTTGTTCCTGATCTATGCGAATGATAGATTACACCCTGAACAACTACAGTTGAAAATTCAGGTTGACTAATTTGGTTTAAAACAGAGTTCACTAGAACCCATCTTGCATAGAGTGTGATGTCTTGATCTAGCATTTGTGTAAATTCAAACTTATTTAAGAATTCTGTATCACTAAACCAACCGAAAAAGACAAGTCCATCTTTGGTAGGTGGTGTTGGTTCAACTAAAATATCGTTATAATAATGGGTTTCATTGGTGACTTCAGTGCCATCATTTTCTTCATAAGTGATGTGATAAATGATGTCTTCCCATAACCCATAAATTGTATTTTCTCCCGCAGGTATTGTGCTCCAAGAAATCAAAGTAGTATAAGTTTCATCCTCATACCAACCAAGAAAGTTTTTACCAGTTAATTCAGGACTTGGAAGCGTTACTAATTCATCACCTGTATAACCATTAATATCTGGATTTACAAAGTCATCAATAACAAAATGAATAATCGCAGGGTTACTCATCCATTTGACATAAACGGTGATGTCTTCCGAAGACATGATATCAAAAGAGAATTCATTAACTAATTCTGGATCAGTATACCATCCATCAAATGTGTATCCTGTTTTAATTGGTGCATCCGGCTCAACAATTGTCGATAGATAATCTTGTGTTATATTTGTAACAATTGAACCATCATTTTCTTCAAAATTAATGGTGTATTGATTAATCGTCCATTTTGCATAAAGTGTTGTATCTTCAGCTGGTATAGTGTTAAAAAGATAAGCCGTGGCTAAAGTATCATCGCTAAACCAACCACTAAAAGTGTGTCCTACTTTGGTTGGTTCATCTGGCTCTGAAACACTAACCAGATAATCATCAGTTATATCTGTAACAATTGAACCACCATTTTCTTCAAAATTAATGGTGTATTGATTAATCGTCCATTTTGCATAAAGTGTTGTATCTTCAACTGGTATAGTGTTAAAAACATAAGCTGTGGCTAAAGTATCATCGCTAAACCAACCACTAAAAGTATGTCCTACTTTAGTTGGTTCATCTGGTTCTGAAACGCTAGCCAGATAATCATCAGTTATATCTGTAACAATTGAACCACCATTTTCTTCAAAAGAAATGGTGTATTGGTTAATCGTCCATTTTGCATAAATAGTTATAGAACTTGGCAAACTACTATTAAAAGCAAAAACTTGATCATAAGTTGTAGAAGTGTACCAAGCATCAAAGGTATAACCTTCTTTTGTAGGTATAGGCAAATCTAAATCATCGTTGTCTGTGTTTTCAAAAACACCAAGATCATCAATGGTAGAACCATCTTGTGAATCAAATGAAATCGTAATTTCTCTAATTTCAGTTGTAGGTTCTTCAGTTGTGGTTGGTGCAATGGTTGTTGCTTCATCTGTTGTTGGCAAGACTGTTGTTAAGTCTTCTGTCGTTAAATCATCAGTTGTTAAATCATCAGTTGCTAAAGTAATATCATCTGGTAGAGTGACACCTGATGGTAATGTAAAACCTTCATCGCAGGCTGTGAGAGTAAAAAGCATGAGTGCTGCTACAATAACAAATATAACTTTCTTCATAATTTCCCCCTATTTTATATAAATTTAATTATACGATAGAAAAAATATTTTGTATATAATAATAATAATAATATAGGAAAAATATTTATTTTATAAATAAAAATTAACTTTAAAATTATATAAATGTAAAAATGAATCATGTTTTATAGATATAAATTTTAGTTATGATAAAATGATGAGATCATAAAAGTAGTTATATTCAATTTGAAAACAAAGTCTATAACAATTAATTACTAATAATAATTTGAAATTATTGCCATTTAATATTATTCTTGAGTCATCTTGACTCACTTGAAATTATTTTGATTTCACGTTAAAATAGTGGGAAATAGAGAAAGAAGGTGGCAAGATGACAAATAATACAAAAAGAAAATTAAAAACTATTTCTCATATGAAAGATACTAAGAATTACAATCAGTTAACCAAACAAGAAAAGCAAAAACTAGAAGAAATTCTAAAAAGACATCCGATGCGAATCCCTGATTATTATTATAACTTAATAAATTGGAATGATGAATTTGATCCAATAAAGAAAATGACAATACCTGAAATTTATGAAATTAACGCTGAAGGAGATTACGATACTAGTAAGGAAGCTAGTAATACAAAATTACCAGGTTTACAACATAAATATCAAAAAACAGTATTAGTCTTATCTACCAATACTTGCTTTATGTATTGCAGGTATTGCTTTAGAAAAAGAATGGTTGGTTATTCAAAAGCTGAAATTTCAAAAAGAATGAATAAGACTATTGATTATGTTAAAAAACACCATGAAGTGAATAATGTATTAATTAGTGGTGGAGATTCTTTTACCATGACCAATAAAATGATAGAGAAGTATTTAAAATATCTTACAGAGATCGAACACTTGGATTTTATTCGTTTTGGGACGAGAAGTCTTGTGGTTAAACCAGACAGAATCTATAAAGATGAGGCATTATTAGAAATTTTAAGCAGATACAATCAAAAAAAAGAGATTATAATAGTTACTCATTTTAATCATCCTCGTGAAATAACTGAAGAAACAAAAAAAGCCACGTTGGCTTTAAAAAACGCAGGATGTTCAATTAGAAATCAAACTGTTATTTTAAAAGGCATCAATGATAATCCAAAAACAATGGCTGAATTACTTAATAAATTAACATCACTAGGCATTCATCCATATTATGTTTTTCAATGTCGACCAGTAAAAGGCGTCACACATTTTCAAGTACCGATTTCAAAGGGCATTGATATTTTAAATCTCGCAAAGAAAGATTTAAACGGTATTTCAAAAGCATTTAGATACATTATGTCTCATCCAAGAGGCAAGATTGAAATTATCGATAAAACAGATTCAGAGTTTATTTTCAAATTTCATCAAAATAAATATAAAGAAGATGAAAACAGATTTTTTACAAAAAAAATAAATGAATCAGCCAGATGGTTAGATTTGGAGCTGGATCCAATAAGTGGTTAAGAAGATTACCTTCTTAACCTTTTTAAATAAAAAAAACCACAAATCGTGGTTTAATTTACATAAGCAGTTTCTCTATCATCAGGAAATAGTTTAGAAACATCCATCACTGGTAAGATGATAGGCGGTAACATGGCTGTGGTTGTTAAACTGGTCAACATCGTTCTTAAGTATGGAAATAGAATTGTAACAGCCTCAGTTTTTAAAAAATGTAAAATGTCATCTTGATTGTCTCCAGGGCTAAATTCAAAAATGCCTTTAAAGTCAATATGAATGTCGATTGGAAAAGGTTCTTCTTTGGTAGAAGTCACTTGTAAAATAAGACTTGAAAAGAAGACGTTTTCTTTGATTTTTCCAGTTTTTCTTGATATTTTAGGCTTTAACTTAAAGTTCTTACCACGGATATGATTGTTTATAATCTCTAATTTATCTGTGGTAAATGAAGTTTTCATAATTTGATACATAATCAGTATCCTTTCTATAAGCAATTTTGATAATATAATTTTAACATATTATTATATTAGTTAAAGGGAGTTGCTGAAATTTAATAAAATAATTAAAAAAGAATTGTGATCATTATAATAGAAACTGGTAATCGTTTGTTAGAAATTAAGCGGATAATTAAAATAAAAAAGTTGTTTTTACGCAACTTTTTTAATGTATTCTAATTTTATTAACAATTCCTGAAATTAAGGAAATGGTTTTATTATCATCTTTAATGAGTAAATTTCCGTCATTATTGATTTTTAAACATTTAGCATTTTTAATTTCTTGATTTTCTTCATATGTAATTTCTTCATTGTTTAATAGATGATATTGATTACAATAATCAATGATGATTTTTGTATTGTCATTCAATTGATGAAGACTTGATTTTAATTCATTAAAGATTTCTTTTAATAATGCATCATGTGAAAAAGTATTGTTTGTGATTTGTTTTAAAGATAGAACATTTTCTCTAATGTCATTGGGAAATTCAATGTTGTTAAGATTGATACCGACACCAATTATAATGGCACAAGTTTTTGTTTGATGAATGGATTCAATTAAAATCCCAGAGATTTTTTTATCTTGAATATATATATCGTTAGGCCATTTTATATAAACATCGTTTGAATGATGACTGATGATTTTATGCAATACTTTTGCCATCAATAACGGTAGAAGTGAAATGTTTAGATGATTGATACTATCTTTTAACAATACAGAAAAGGTTAAACTGTCTTGATTAGAAAACCAAGTGTTCACACGTCTACCTTTGCCACTGGTTTGATTTCTTGTAGTAATGACGTCTAAATGGTTTAAAGATTGAAAATTTTCTTTAATATATTGATTGGTTGAATCAATTGAATCCAATTGAATGATTTTCATGATTTAGCCAAAATAGGATAATAATAATCCAGCTGCAATGGCGCTACCAATTACACCAGCAACATTTGGCCCCATGGCATGCATGAGTAGATAATTGTTAGCATTGGCGATTTTACCTTCTTTCATCGCCACTCTAGCAGCCATTGGAACAGCAGAAACACCTGCAGCACCAATGATAGGGTTGATTTTTTCTTTACTCATCACATTCATTAATTTAGCACCTAAAATACCACAAATTGTTGCAATAATAAAGGCGAATAAGCCTAAGCCAATAATCATTAATGTTTCGGCCTGTAAAAAGTTAGTGGCTTTGGTTGTAGCACCAATTGTAATACCTAAAAGAATGGTAACGATATAAAGTAATGTTTTTCCACTCGCAGTTATAAGATTAGGAACAACGCCGGATTCTTTAATTAAATTACCAAGCATTAACATACCAATGAGTGGTGCACTAGAAGGTATTAAGGTAATGGTGATGACAGAAACAATAATAGGAAAAATAATTTTTTCTTTTTTTGAGACTTCCCTTAATTGAGTCATTTCAATCACACGTTCTTTTTTTGAAGTTAAAAGTCTAATAATTGGTGGTTGAATGACAGGGACTAATGCCATATAAGAATAAGCGGCAATTGAGATAGCACCTAATAAATGAGGTGCGAGTTGACTTGATAGAAGAATAGCGGTTGGGCCATCTGCACCACCAATAATACCAATAGCTGCGGCTTCTGGACCTGTAAACTTAAATAAAATTGCGCCTAAAAAGGTAATGAAAATTCCTATTTGGGCGGCTGCACCAAGTAACATTGATTTCGGCCTCGCTAAAAGCGGACCGAAATCTGTCGTGGCTCCAATGCCTAAGAAGATTAAACTTGGATAAATTCCATAACTCACCCCATAATATAAATAGCCAAAGAGGCCACTATATTTAGTAACTTCTACGCCATTATCGATAACGGTTTCTTTAACAAAAAGATTGGTTCCTGGAATGTTTACAAGTAACATTGCAAAGCCAATAGGAATCAATAAATAGGGTTCAAATTCCTTAAAAATGGCAAGATATAATAAAACAATTGCAATGATGATCATGATGATATATTTCCAACCATCAGCACCAAGGAAACTGAATAAACCACTTGATTTATAAAGTTTATCTAAAATATCAATCATATTATTCCACCTTTAGTAGTGGTTGGTCGTTATCAACACTGTCGCCTTCTTTAACAAGAACATCAATGACTAAATAATCATTTTCGGCAGTGATATCATTTTCCATTTTCATGGCTTCTAAGATTAGAACTGACTCACCTTTTTTTACGGTCTGTCCAGGTTTAACAAGGATTTTTTGTATATCACCTTGCATGGGTGATTTGATTGTTTTACCAGTGACTGATTTATTTGTATTTGATTGTTTGGTTTTAGATTCAGAATGCATCGTTTGATTGCTTTCTTCAACTGATTTTAATTCTACTTCATATATTTTTCCATTTACTTTTACTTTGTATAGTTTCATTATCTAATCTCCCTAATAGATTTTAAAAATGGTTCTTTACCAGTTTCTTCTTTATAATCAATGGATGCCACTAAAGCGGCGACCATCATGTCTTCCGTTGTAATTGAATTTGTTGGTTGAATACTTTCATCATATCTGGCTTTTTTAATTTGTGGGCTTAATTTTTTTAATGGCGAAATAGCCAACATAATGGTACCAATGAGTAATATGACTATAGTAATGCTTAATAAGGAAAAGCCTAAACCTTCGCTAAATGTAAATAACATCATGATTGATCACCTGTATGTAGGGTAAATTCAATAACTTCATCTTTTAAACCCTTTAAGTATTTTAAAGCAACAGGTTCAAATAATGCAATTGATAAAACATCTTCCTCGCTTCTAGCGATATTTTTGAATTTCTCTTTTAATTTTTCAAATTGTGGTTCTAAATCATTGGCTGGACGATAATCTAAGACTATAGCATTGCCAATGATGCTTTTTCTAAACTCTGGATCAATTTTTCCTGGTGCTTTACCGTATTTTCCTCTTAAATATGCTTTGATTTCGTCAGGAACTAACTTGTATCTTTCATTTGCTAAAATATTCATGATGGCTTGAGTTCCAACCATTTGTGATAAAGGTGTGACAAGTGGTGGATAACCTAAGTCTTTTCTTACGCGAGGCACTTCCTCTAAAACTTCTTCATATCTATCTAATGCATTTTGAGCTTTTAGTTGATTTAATAGATTAGATATCATACCGCCAGGAATTTGGCTTTGTAATATCTGAGGGTTTGGTGTTAAGGCTTTTGGATTTAAAATGCCGTTTTCAATATATTTGTCTTTAATTTTCGTTAAAATATTTTTAGCATTTTTTAAATGCACAAAATCTAGTTTTGACTCATCCCCTATTAATGTGGCGATGGCTTCAGTAGCAACTTGACTTGTACCACCAGAAAGTGGTGATAAAGCCGTATCAACCATATCAACACCAGCGTCAATTGCTCTTTTATAAGCAACCGAAGCCAGACCAGAAGTAGAGTGTGTATGGAAATTAATTGGAATTTTAATATTTTCTTTTAGGGCTTTGATTAACTTATAAGCAACCTCAGGCATCAATATACCTGACATATCTTTAATACATATAGAATCAGCACCCATTGCTTGTGCTTTATTGGCCAAATCCACATAGTAATCAACTGAATGAACAGGACTTGTTGTATAGGCAAGAGCAATTTGTAAATGTCCATTGTATTTTTTTATGGCTTTCGCAGATGTTTCTAGATTTCTTAAGTCATTTAAAGCATCAAATATTCTGATAATATCGATACCATTTTCAATTGATTTTTCAACAAATTTCTCTACGATATCATCTGGATAATGTTTATAACCTAATATATTTTGACCTCTAAATAGCATTTGTAATTTTGTATTTTTAGTGTTAGCTTTTATTTGTCTTAAACGTTCCCAAGGGTCTTCGTTTAAATATCTAAGACATGCATCAAAAGTTGCGCCTCCCCAGACTTCTAAAGCATAATAACCTGCTTTATCAAGTTCTGGTAACACCGATAAAATTTCATCAGTTGTTAAGCGTGTCGCTAGTAATGATTGATGTCCATCTCTTAATGCTGTTTCAACAAATTTTACGCTCATAATAATTCCTTTCATATCTTGTTAATAAAAAAACCTGAACAATCGCTGATTGAATCAGGTTATATAAAGCATCCTAAAGCAATCAACTGATTGACTCTTATACCGTGATGATTATAACACTTTTGAAGATTTATTCAAACAAAAAACTTGAAGTTTTATATGAAGGTTTATTCAGGTTAATTATATTCAACTTCTTTGTGTTATAATTTGTGAATAATTGTATAAATGTGACCATAAAAGGCGTTAAGTTTTGATAAAATATATGAATAAAGAATCTTGAAATATCAAGATTCTTTAAGGGTAATTATATAATTTGGTTAGATGCTACTAATAATGGATCCCATACGGGTGAAAATGGTGGTGCATATGCAAAATCAGATTGAGAGAATTCTTCGGCTGTCATGCCTTTAATAATGGCTAAAGCCATGATATTAATTCTATCTGATACGCCTTTTTCACCATAAAGTTGAGCGCCTTTAATGATATGGGTTTTTGGATCATAGACAAGTCGAATAAATATTTTCTTCGCACCTGGATAATAACCTGATTGATTTTTAGCTGTGATGTCTACATAATCATAATCTAAATTATGTTTCTTTGCTTCATCAATACCAAGACCTGTTTTGGCAAAAGCATAGTCTCCGACTTTTATGATATTAGAACCGATGATGCCATTAAATCGGATGTTGTTGCCCGCAATATTCTCCGCGACAATCTTACCAGTTTTATTGGCATGAGTGCCAAGGGGTACAAATGCTTTTTCACCCGTGATTAAATGATCGTATGCGACGCAATCACCTGCTGCATAAATATCTTTAATAGAAGTTTCTTGTTTTTTATTGGTGATAATCGCACCGTTTTTTAACATATCCATACCAGTATCTTTTAAAAAGCTGGTATTGGGTCTAACACCAATTGATTCAATCACCATATCAACAGATAAAGTACGTTTGTTGGTTTTCACAATGGTTTTGTTATTGTCATTCTGATAAGTTTCTAGTCCCTCTTCTAAATAGATGTTTACACCAAGTTCTTGAAGAAGTTCTTTGGCTTTTTTTGCCATCACTTCATCATAGACAACTAATAATTGTTTTGCCATTTCTATGATATGAACTTTAATGCCTAAATGAGCAAAGTTTTCAGCGATTTCTAAACCAATGTATCCGCCACCTATTATGGCAATTTCTTTAACATTGTCAAGATTCTTCTTTATAAGTCTTGCGTCTTCCAATTGATTTAAGAAATAGAGGTTAGCAACATCTGACCCAGGAATATTGGTTTGATTGGGACTGGTTCCAGTAGCAATAACCAATTTATCATAGTCATCTTTGATGGTTTTTCCTGTTTCAATATTTTTAATTTCAATATTTTTTTTCTTCGGATTGACTTTAATCACTTCATGATTTAAAAAAACATGAATGTTTTTCTTTTCAAAGTCTGCTTTGGTTCTTGCGACTAACTCTTTTTCATCTTTGATGATTCCGCCTAAGTAATATGGCATACCACAAGCGCCATAACTTAAGTCGTGACCTTTTTCATATACATGAATAGTGGCCTTTTCATCTAATCGTCTTAACTTAGAAGCAGCTGACATACCGGCTGCTACACCACCTATAATGATTGCTTTCACAATATCACCTCTTGTTTATATAGTATCACGAATGCTTATTAATTTTTAGTTTAATACTTAAATCATACATATTTTAAATTGTTTAATATTTTAATCGTTCTATTCTATGAAATGATTGAAAATATTGATATACTATATTATAGATGAAAATTTGTTTAAAAGGATAAACTTATGGTTATAAAAGATTATCAACTACTTAAAAGTTTAGAAGATATTAGAAATGAATTGAGAGAAAAACAATTAAATCATGGTCAAGCAAAGCTTATCTGTAGTGATGAAGCTTTAAAAGATATGAGCAAACATAAACCATTAAGAATTAATGATTTTTTAGCCATATCAGGATTAGATCGAGATTTTATTGAACGATATTCTCATCTGTTTTTAGATGTGATTCAAAGTTATGTTTATCAACAAAATAAATCGATTAAAGTCTCTAAACAAGCCTTAAAAGTACTTGACCGATATAAAGATCGTTTGTCTAATATCTCAAGGACCAATCCCAGACTTTACATGGGAAGGATTATTCAAAAGAAGCATTTTGATTTAACGCAAACTGAATCTGTCAATGATTTATTTGATATATTAACTTACAAGAAAAAAGAACTTAAATTTAAAGATGATGAATTGATTAGAAAACTATTGACTATTCTTTACCGTGAAGTCAATAAATCTTATAAAGATACAGGAACTTATGATTTATACATTGCTTATCCATATGTCACGGGAGTTTATAAAAAAGATAATTTTACCATAAAAGCGCCTTTGGCTTATTTACCGGTAACGTTAAAAAGAAATAAGAAAACATTTATTTTATCAGTCGATAAGGATAAAGACATTGTATTAAACAGAGATTTAATATTGGCCGTTTCTAAGATTAATCATGCTGGTTTTGACGAATCTATGCCTGAGGTCTATGATTTATCACCTCAAACCATTAAAACAATTATCATTCCATATTATAAAAAGCATGGTTTAGACATTAAGAATGATAAATTGAACCAATTTGAATCTTTTAATAATGTTTTGAAAGATGAATTTATAAAACAGAAAAAAGATGTTTTTCAAATTAAACCTTATATAACCTTAGGAAGATTTCAATTGTATTCATCGATGATTCAAAAAGACATGGCTGATATTTTAGAGACAGAAAGATATAATGATTTACTAGAAGGATTGATTGATGATCAAAGTGTTTACGCAGAAGGGTTGCCTTTAGACATTAATGTTTCAAGTGAAGCTGTTGATGAATCAAAGTTATCATATATTAATGATATTAACTTTGCACAAGAAAAGGTGATTGAATTAATTGATCATGAGAGAAAAGTTGTGATTTGGGGACCACCTGGTACAGGAAAGAGTCAAACCATTACTAATTTGATTGCTCATCAAGTTTTAAAGGGTGAGAATGTTTTGGTTGTCAGTGAGAAAAGAGTGGCTCTAGACGTGATTTACTCGCGTTTAGGGGATGCATCGAAATACACCATGTTTTTAGATGATGCTTCCAATAAAGGTAAGTTTTATGAACAACTTAATGCTTATCTATCAGGCAATCAACCACAACGTTATCACAACAATGATCTTTATCATTTAGAAGAAGAGATCAATCAATTAACCTTGCATTTTGACCGTGCAATCAAATTGATGTATCAAGATACAAAAGATGATATAAAAATTTATAAACTATATCATCGGTATATTAAAGATAAAGATATATTGATGGATTTCACACCAAAGAGAATATTTAAGGTATTAAGCCACGCTTTAAGTAAACCTAAATTTTCTGATATTGAACATTTAGAAAATGTCTTTGATAAAGATCAAAAACTATTGGAGTTTATAGAATTCCATAAGTTCAATCAGCGTTATCATTGGTTTAAAAAACTTGAAACAAAAATCACAAGAAGTTCTCAATTAGAATTTAAAGTGTTCGTCGATCATTTAGAGGAATATTATAAACGTTATGACAAATCTTGGATATTAAAAAAACGACGTTTAAGAAAAAGTTTTTTAAATCGATTTAAAATGCATTTAGATTTCATATCAAAGAAATCTACAATTGATAAAAAAATGGTCAAAGCTTTTATCAATGATAGAGAATTGGCGAGTTATTTATTAAACAATATCAAGAAAATCAATAAAATAAAAACCAATTACTTTAAACTTGGCGATAGAAGCATCATGTTTTTAGACTTATTTATTGATTACTCAGAACTATCTTATAAAAACAGACAATACATTTTTGATGCCTATTACACAGGATTCCTTGAATACTTTAAGGCAGTGAATCAAAAACATTTATACATCATTGATCAGTATCAAGAAAAAATGGGTGAATTGAATAACTTAATGACAGAGAAAAAAGAAGTATCAAAAGAGTCTTTTGTGATGCAGTTGTATAAGAATGCACTTGCTTTTTCAAACACCAAAAGAATCATGGATATCAGAAGAGTTTTAGAAAGCCAACGATTGCCAAGTATTAAATCGTTTTTCGATATTTTTCATTTAGAGTTGTTTTCAAATGTTAAAATATGGTTATTAACGCCTGAAGTCGTCTCTACAATTGTGCCATTAAATCAAAACATGTTTGATTTGGTGATTTTTGATGAAGCGTCGCAGATGTATGTTGAAAAAGGAATTCCTTCAATATTTCGGGCCAGAAAAGCAATTATTGCAGGAGATCCAAAACAATTAAGGCCTTCAAGTTTAGGCATGGGCCGTATTGATGAAGATGATGATTTTTATGAAGATGAAATTTTAAAGAATATTTCATACGATGCGAAGAGTTTGCTTGATTTAGCAAGATATAAATATAAAGAAGCTTTATTAAACTATCATTATCGGAGTTTTTATCAAGAGTTAATTGAATTTTCTAATCATGCTTTTTATGATGGTAAGTTAATTATTTCACCGAATGTGATAGAACCTAAAGAACCACCAATTACTTATATTTATGTAAAGGGTGGTACTTTCCAAAACAGAAGAAATAACCAAGAAGCAAAAGAAGTTATTAATTTATTGAAGAAAGTATTGAGAGATAAAGAAGAAACTGAGTCAGTGGGGATTATTACCTTTAACTCAACACAAAGAGATTTGATTATGAATGAACTTGATGAATTATTGTTTAAACGCAGTGTGCATCAAAAACGATTAGAAAAAGAATTCTTTAGACAAAACGATAGCGAAGATCAAAGTTTATTTGTGAAGAACATTGAAAATGTACAGGGTGATGAAAGAGACATCATTATTTTTTCAATGGGTTATGGGAAAGACATAGATGGAATTGTTAAAAGAAGGTTTGGTTGGTTAAACCATGAAGGTGGGCAAAACCGCTTAAATGTGGCAATTACCAGAGCTAAGAAAAAAATCTTTTTCGTGTCATCTTTGTATCCAGAGGAATTAAAAGTAGACGATTTAACTGGACAAGGTCCAAAGTTATTAAAAGACTTCATGAGATACTGTTATTACATATCTAGTAAGAAAAAAGACCTAGCAAAAGAAATCTTAAATCAATTGTTTAAAAGCGATATAGAAACCAAAGAAGTATTAATGTCTCAAATGGTTCGTGATATTGGAACTAAATTATCAAGATTAAATTATGAAATTCATGAAAACATTGGAATTGGTCAGTTTAAATTGGATTTAGCATTGTATGACCCTGAAAATTCTGTTTATAAACTTGGTATTATCTGTGATTTGACCAATGAAGATGATGCAAATTCTCGGAAGGAATTATTTCATCAAGAGAAGTTTTTAAAAGCAAGAGGCTGGGAAGTTTTTAGAATATTCCATATGCAATGGTACGAGAATCCACAAATTGTGATTAAAGCAATTAAAAATAAATTAAAATCTTTATAAACACTGATATTTATTTATTTTTATGATATGATTGAATTAGATTATTAGGGGGAATGTAAATATGAAAAAAGCGATTATTTATTACTCTAAGACTGGAAACACAGAGTCAGTTGTAAAAAAATTTGAAAATGTAGATTTACTAGAAGTGAAATCTGAATCAAATGATCCTTATCAAAAAAAGGTTAATTTGACAGAAACGCCAGATATTAAAGGCTATGAGCATATCATCTTTGCATCTCCAGTACATGCTTTTCAAAACTGTAGAGTGATGCAAGCATATTTAAATCAATTAGAGGATTTAAAAGGTATAACAATTGATACATTTGTGACACATCAGTTTAGATTTTCTTGGCTAGGAGGCTTACAAGCCTTAAAACAAATGCGTAAAACGATTGAATCTAAAGGTGGCGAAGTCAGGTATCATAAATCAATCAATTGGAAGTCACACAAAAGAGAACAAGATATACAAGAAATGATAGAATTATATTAAATAAATAGATCACTTCAAATTTAAATGAAGTGATCTGTTTTATAATTATTCTTTTTTTAGGTGGTTTCTTGATTTTTTGATTTGTAAATACCAGAATGTAAACATGAGTCCAGTGTAAGTGTATTGCACAACAAACTGAATGATTTCTGGTTTAGAATACCAACCAATACTGACATATAACGGAATTCCGATGATACCAGTTTTATGGTTTAGTACAGTGGAAGATAAATCAAATAGTTTTGTGAAAATTGGATTTGTTGAGGCAAGATAACCTAAATCTTTAAATGCAGACATTCCTTCGTGAATTGAATATCCTAATAAGAACCCTGCTTGTAAGATTAAATATGCCAAGGTAATATTAAATATGGTTCTTAAATTCACTTTTACCAGTGAGTAGAAGATTAATATTACGAGTATAAGTGATGCCAAAATTCCGATAAATATTGATATTAATGAATAGTTACCAGCAAAAGTAAAGATTGCTATTTCAGTACCTTCTCTAGCAATTAATACAAATGATAAAGTAATAATACCGAATTTCGATAAATTAATATCTATTTTGTTTTCAATATCTTTGACCATGTTTGAACCGTTTTTGATCATCCAAACAATGAAAGTTGAAACAAGTAGCAAAGCTAGAAAACTAGCGAATGATTCCCATAATTTAGCAATTGAATCTAAGTTACCCAATGCTCTTGATACTAAGAATAATATAAATCCAATGACTACAGACAATAAAACACCAAGAGATGCGCCTGTCCATACATGTTTTTTATATTCATGTTTATTTGCTTGACTCAAATAACGAATCATTATCGCAATAATTAAGAAGGCTTCTAAACCTTCCCTGAAACCCATGACTAAACCTTGAAAGAAATCAGCCATTATATCCCTCCTCAAAAATGTTAAATACATCTAACATTATAATAAAATATTGGTATTAAGTCAAAAGATATCATTTTATATTTTTTTTGAAATTAGAAAGAATTAATATATACTATTAATGATTAGAAATGTATATAAATACAATCAGTAGAAAGAGGTCACTATGTCTTGGATTAAAGAAATAAAGAAAGAAGATAACCCAATTTTAAAGTTGCTTTATGAAACCGCAGAAAAAAGAACTGGTGAAAAGACAGCCAATGTATTAAAGGTACATAGTCTTAAACCTAAAACTTTAGAAGCGCATATGTCGCTTTATGAAACCATTATGTTTGGTGAAAGTGAATTAAGTCGCAAACAAAGAGAAATGATTGGTGTTGTTGTATCAAGTGCTAATCAATGTCCATATTGCGCATATCATCACGGTGAAGCCATGGTACATGTCACTGAGAATAGAGAACTGATGGAAGAAATTGCTAAGGATTATAAAATGGCTAATCTTAATGAACAAGATTTAGCCATATGTGTATATAGTGAAAAACTGACAAAAACATCTTATAAAATGATTGAAGATGACATCTCACTATTAAGAAGTGTTGGCTTAAGTGATGAAGCGATCTTTGATGTCAATCAAATAACTGCATATTTTAATTATGTGAATCGAATTGTTCATGGTTTAGGTGTTGAATTAGAATAAATTATTATGAAAGGAAGATTATATGAATAAATTAGTGGTTTTATGGAAAACAGATTCAATTATTGATATTGAGGAATTATTAGTCCCTTATGTTTTTGCGTCAAAAAAAAATAAATGGTGGGATGAAGTGAGTGTCATTATTTGGGGTGCTTCACAAAAACTTGTGAGCGAAAACAAAAACATACAAGCTTATATTAAACAAATGTTAGATAAAGGCATACATGTGCATGCTTGTAAGAAATGCGCAGATGATTTATGTGTTTCAGATCGTTTAAGTAAGATTGGAGTTGACGTATTATATACCGGTGTTTTATTAACAGAATTTTTACAAAGTGATGCAAAAGTTTTAACAATTTAAATATAATAAAAATAAGGATGGTGTCTATGAAAATTATTGGAATAGCTGGAGGAACTGCTTCAGGAAAAACAACGATAGCAAATAAATTGGGAGATTTATCTAAAAAATATGGTAAAGTCAATATTATTAGATTAGATGATTATTATTCAGATCTTCCTGAATTAGAACTAGAAGAAAGAAAAAAGATTAACTATGATCATCCAAATGCTTTTGATATTGAATTACTCACAAAGCATATTGAAGATTTAAAAAACAATAAAACAATTGATGTCCCTGAATATGATTTTGTAACACATGCAAGAAAAAAGACAGTGACAAAAGTCATGCCATCCAAAGTTTTAATAATAGAAGGTATTTTAGTTTTAGCCATTGAAGATATTTGTAATTTTTTAGATATTAAGATATTTGTTGATACACCTGATGATATACGTTTTATTAGAAGATTAAATAGAGATGTTTATGAAAGAAACAGAACATTAAACAATGTTGTAGATCAATATCTAGCAACAGTCAGACCCATGCATAAAGTATTTGTTGAACCATCTAAAAGTAAAGCGGATTTAATTATTCCTGAAGGTGGACGTAATTCTATTGCAATTGAAATGGTTTTTAAGACCATCATTGATTTATTAAATAAGTAATCATTGTATATTAAAACTACATAAAAAAAGTTGTTTAAGATTATTAAAATTAATCCTAAACAACTTTTTATATATTGAATGCTACTCTTTAGTCTTATTATAAATTTTTCACTTGTTGCAAAGTATCATATATGTCTTCAAACAAGTGTTTATCACAAATACATTTAGCAACTCCCCGGATTAATTCAATGGTTATGTTAATTATAGTGAATATTAACATCAATAAAACATTGAATATTCATAAAATTGTAGAAGAAACAAGTTATTTTTTAGCATTATTTATGATTTGCTAATTGTTTTTTACATTTGAAAATAAAGTATCAATTATATAAGCATTAAAACCGTTTACATTCATAAAAGTTGGCTATATAATTGCTTATATGGCTTTATTATGAGATAATTAGTTAAATTGTTTATGAACCGTTTCAAAGAAAAGGGGTAAAAATAATGTCAATTATTAGACCGTTTTATATACATGATCATAGTGTTTTAGTCAATTTAAGTGTTGATTTATGTAAGACAAATATTGAAGTTTTAGAAAGTAATGGTTTTAAGATTGTTATTGAAAAATTCATTAAATCTATATCTAAAAATTCTGATCGCTCACTTTTTAGATTAATAACTGTCATACCTTCATCAGATGAATTAATTGAGATGTATAAGTTATTATTGGTACTATCATTTGATGAATTAGTTGAAACAAAAATCGAATTTAAGAAATATACAGACTATCGTAAAGATATATTGTTTTTTACAGAAAAACTTTACGCATATTGGCGAGGGTTTGAGCGTTATGGTATCATTCAAAGACAAATAGCTGATGTAACATCAGATAATTCTATTCTAATTGATACCACAACAAATTTTTGGAAAAATATTTTATGGCTATATAGAAACCTTGTAAATAAGTTACGAATAAGACCCATAAATATCTATAGACAAACACCTGGCGGTTTCAATGCAGGTTTTATTGTTTCGCCTTCACATAATAATTTACCAGAGGCTTATAGTAATCTTTATGATATTGATGTGATTAATGCAGTTGCGATAAGAACGCCTTTTATCGGACATTCAAAATCAAACTCAAGAAGTGGCGTTTTTCAAGAAATAGATCATAATCAAGTAAAAGATTTAGATTTAACCAAAAGACATTGGTTATGCTTTCCTATCAAGGTAGGCGATTTATTGGCTTATGTATATTTTCATAGAAGTTTTTTACATCATGGTGTTTCTCTTAGTAATTTATTTGAACCTGCTTTTGAAGAATACTTTAACCAAGAAAAACCGAATTTAATTTATGTGTATGGTTCTTCTGAAACAAAAGATGATAAAACTTTATACATCGATAAAGAAAATGATATCTATTTTGGTTATGTATCACGAATTGATGAAAATGATTACTTTGGTTATATGAAGAAGATGATATTAACTTTGCATAACTTTTACAAAATCAAACATAATCAATTACCAATCCATGGTGCGATGATTAATATTATATTAAATAATAATACAGAGACAAATATCGTTATCATAGGCGATAGTGGTGCTGGTAAATCAGAAACCATTGAAGCACTTAGATTTATATCTGATGATAAGATTAAGGAAATGAACGTTGTCTTTGATGATATGGGCGTTTTTTACGAAAGAGACAATCAAATATTTGCTAAAGGAACAGAAATAGGCGCATTTATCAGACTTGATGATTTAGATACAGGTTACGCTTATAAAGAACTTGACCGGGCAATCTTTTTAAATCCCGAAAGAAATAATGCGAGAATCATTTTACCAATTGCAGATTATGAATTCATTTCTAAAGAGCATAAGATTGATTATGTATTTTATGCGAATAACTATGAAGACTCTCAAATATCTCATCATTTCTTTGAATCAGTAGAAGACGCTTTAGATATTTTTAGAGAAGGAAAAAGAAAAGCCAAAGGCACAACTTCAGAACTAGGCATAGTCACAAGTTATTTTGCCAATCCTTTTGGACCAGTTCAACTTAAAGATGAAGTTGATATAATCTTAAAAAGAATGTTTAAACAACTATTTGATAATGACATTATTGTTGGAGAACTATATACAAAACTAGCAGTAACTGGTCAAGAAACAAAAGGCGTTAATGCAGCCGCTAAAGCTTTGCTTAAATTAATAGATAATTAATGCATAATAAAAATCACGATTAAAATTAGTTTTACTAACTAAATCGTGATTTTTTTCTTATTGAACTAAAAATTGTTTTAAGATAAAATAGTGGTAGATGTTAACAGAGAAAGAGGATAATAATGAAAGAAATAGAAAAGAATAAAATAGCTTGGAGTTTACTGGCTAAAGACCACTACAAACACTTTAAAACATTATTAACCGAAAGAAACTGTTTGATTAATGAAAATATTTTAAATGAATTAGGAAATATTGAAGGTAAATCAATGATACATCTTCAATGTAATACCGGAGCTGATACTATTTCACTTGCAAGACTTGGTCTATCTAAGATTGTGGGTGTTGATCTATCTGAAGAAAATGTCTTTTATGCAAACAAACTAAAAGATGATTTTAGTTTAAAAAACACATCATTTATTGAGTCTGATGTATTAAAATTGAATACAATACATCATGATAAATACGATATTGTTTTTACATCGGAAGGCGTACTAGGTTGGTTACCTGATTTAAACAAATGGGCAAAAGTCGTTAAAGATTTATTAACAGATGACGGATACTTCTATATTTATGATTCACATCCATTTTTACATGTATTTGATGAAGAGTCTTTGGCTAAAGGAAAATTAGAACCTGTCTATGAGTATTTAAATGCAAAAGCTGATTTAGGTTATGATATTGGTGGTTATGCTTGTAAAACAAAGCATTCTGAAAACTATTGGTGGAATCATTCAATGTCAGAAATTATTAATGCTTTAATCAATCAAGGGTTAGTTATAGAATATGTTAACGAATTTGATACATTATTTTGGAATAATGGTAATATGGAAGAAGTAAAACCTGGATTATTTAGATATCCTGATTTAAAGAATAAATTCCCGATGTCATATTCTATCAAAGCGAGAAATAAAATAAATAAATAAATAAACATAAAACTGTTTAAGATTTTAAAATCCTTAACAGTTTTATTTGATTTGAATTGCTCTATTTTATAATTATATATTAAAATAATATAAAAAAGACAGAATCAGTTCTGCGATAATATTAGTATATAAATCAATGTTTTAAAACTAATGTCATAAATACAGTTTATTATTATCTTAGAAAATGATAAAATATAATAAATGAATAAAAGTTCGGTTATGCCAAATAAAAAAGGGAGTGACTAACTCCCAACATTTATGTCGTTAACTAATTTTTCTGTTTCATTTAATAATTCTAATAATATTTCTTTTGTTTTTGAATAAGGAAATTGAGTAAATACACTATTTGAATCTTCACCTGAAGTTTCTGAAGAGTACCAATAAAGTAGTTTATTAATTACATAATATAACATTTCATAGTTTTTACTCATATAAAAAGTTTTAAGATGTTTTAGGTATCCTCTAACATAGGGATCATAGGTTAAGTTCTTAATGGTTTTCTCAACACCTTCTAATTCAATTAAAAAATAAGAATATGGCATTTTTCTCTTCCTTTCTAAACTCCGTCATATGCTAATTCTGGGTATTCTTCATCATCAAAATCAACTGCGATAACTTGATTTGGTTCATTTGAATCTGTTGATAAATTCATTGGTTTTGCAAGGCTTAAACCGATAAAAACAAATAATAATAACATTGTAGCTGCGAATTTTTTTTTCATCATATGTCTCCTTTCATAGTTTTTTATTAACTCATATTTCTAGTATATTGGAAGAAGACAAGAAATAACAGCGCACATTTGACGTAGTTTTACAGGAGGAATCATGGATACAGAGAAATTAGCCAATTATATCGAGAGTCTTAGGTATAAAAGAAAACTTAAACAAGAAGAGTTTATTGACAAAGTAACTTCTCCAAGACAATATCAACGATACCGCGCTGGTGAATCACAGATGCCTATCAGCGTGATTTATAAGTTCGCGAATAAACTAAACATCAATCCCAGAAAATTATTGTTAGAGTATGATGAACAAATTATCAAAGAAACTGAAGAAGTTATGTATTTTTTTAATTTAGTCATCAATAAAAAAATAGTGGAAGCCAATCAAAAGATGGCTAAGTTATTGAATCAAAAATTTATAGATGATGAAAATTTTAGTTTTTTTGAGATTTCAAAAGCCTTATTAGAATTTTGTGCAGGAAGTCATACTCGCTTCACTATGATTTCGCAGATTAAGAAGACTATTAAATATGACTTAGTCTTTAAAGAGACAATGTTGACTAATTGGGAGCTATATGGGTTAGGTATTCTTTTAGAACACTCTGAAGATGATTCTAAAGAGATACTTGATAAACTAATCTCTCTACAAAACGGTAATTTGTTGTATGCATTGGGTCGAAATTTATACGCTAATTTACAAATTTATTATTGGGTGGTTAAAAATTTAGGGAAATTGGAAAGATATAAAGAAGTGATTGATAATAGTACCAAGGCAATTGATTTATGTCATAGAAATTATTCTTACTATTCTATTCACAGATTTTTCTATTTTAGAGCTTTGGCAAAATACAGATTAAATCAAGATAGTTATAAAGAAGATCTTAGCAGGATCTTCTATTTATCCAAAACTTTTAATTATATTGATGTTGAATTCTATACCAAACTCTTTAAAAAAGATTTTAATATTGACTTTTATGAATACCAGCCATAAATCCTAAAAAAACTTAATAAATATGAAATCCAAAATAAGAACTATTGAGCAAATTTATTTGTTTAATAGCAATTATTTTGGGTTTTTTTAAAAAGTACGCCAAATGTGCCATGTTTATTTATATGTATTAATGATATTTTATAATTAATTACTATTATTTTTATGATTTATTGTCCAATCGAATGATTTTATGAAGAATTAAGCAGCTCAATAAAGGTGGATATAATGATTTATGTAGCAAATATTAGTAAATTCTATGACAATGTTAGGGCATTAACAGATATTAACCTTGAGTTTCATTCTCAAGGCTTTTACGCTGTCTTAGGACCAACGAAAAGCGGAAAAAGTTCTTTGTTAAATATTATTGGGTCACTTGATACGCCATCGACAGGTAAAATGATGGTAAATCTTGAAGATCATGATTTTCATTCAACAAAAGTTGTTGATAGTTATCGTAGGCATTTTGTATCTTATGTTTTTGAAGACAATAATTTAATTGAATCTTTATCAGTATATGACAACTTATATATATGTATGAATACGGTTGAAACCGATAAAATTAAAATTAATTTGCGAATAGAAAAAGAATTGATTGAATTAGATATATTAGATGTTAAATATAGAAAAGCATCTGATTTGTCATTGGATGAGAAACAAAGAGTCGCAGTAGCAAGAGCTGCTTTATCTCACGCAAAAGTAATTATTGCGGATGAACCAACCAACTACTTAAATGCCACCAATGAAAAAATCATATTTAATAAGTTAAAAAAAATGTCTAAAACAACATTGGTCATTGTAGGAACAAAAAAAGAGATATTGGCACATTTATATGCAGATTATATTATAAAACTAAAAGATTCATTTGTTATCGGTGAAATTAAAAAGCGTAAAATGAATGAATCACTAAAACTTATACCACCAACCAATCATTCCATTCAATATCGCTATACCAATTATATTAAAATAGCAATGAATGAATTGGTTGATAAAAAAGATAAATATATGATGATTGTTGTGGGAATTATCATCGGTATTTTTGGTATCTTCTTAGGTTTAGTATCAACTGGCTTTGGTGCATTCAATACAAGCCAATATCAAGAAACACCACTAGTTGAACAAGCCTTTCAAACAAGTACTGATGTCTCAAATATGGCACTAGGTGCCTCATTCATCTTATTGATAACTGTTATATATCTAATATGTTCTGTGTTTAAAGATGTATCAAAAGAAAATAATAAGAAGATTACAGTTTTAAGATCATTAGGTTATTCAAGAAATGCTATATTTAATATCTATGATATTCAACATTTCATCTTAGGTTTAATATCAGCAGTGATATTAACATTTTTAATCATTGTGTTTGTAATGATTAATTATTTGTTTTTCCAGGTAGAAGGGGCTAATCTTGTTTTTGATTGGTCATATCTAATATTAGCATATGGACTAATCTTTAACATCCCCTTATTATTTAGCCTCCTACCTATGTTTAAAATACCAAATGATCTACCAAAAGATTCAATTAGAGATAACTAAATATATTATAAAACACAAATAAACTATGACACATACGTCGTTTACGATTAAAATAGAATATGATAAAATATTTCTAAGATGGTTACAAAAATCAAAAGCACACCAAGAAATCTATTATCTTGGTTTTTTTTTAATTAAAATATTTAATTAGAGGGAGTAAATATATGAAAATTGTTGTTGAATGCGAAAAATGTCACAAAGTACATGAAGTTGATATTTCGATGGATGTAATTGGGAGCGACGAACGCAACATGGGAGAAGAGGTTTACTATGATGTTTACTCTGATATAAGATGTACATATAATAACTTAATTGATGTTTCTGTACATGGCAGTGAATACCTTTATGGAGCTGGTATAGAAATACATGAAGTAAATGTCAATGGCGCTAATAAAGTAAATTAAATTTCTAAAATAGTATATGAGAACCTTGGAAAATACTCAGATATTATTGTTTTTGATTGCAAATAACAGAATATTACAATTTGCTAAGATTATGATATCTATTTAGGGTTAGGGTATCTGAGAGACCCTAATTTTTGTTGGATTTAAACTTGTTGCTTTTTTAAATTTTTAAAAAATATATCAATAGAAGACTAATTCTTAGCTATTCCTATATGATGTAAGATAATACAACAATTCTTTGGTCAAACGGTAAAAAAGTGAAAAACATAAAATAGGCCTAAAATAGTTGATTTATATAAAATAAACCAAAAATAGTTGTTTTATATAAAATAAACCAAAAATAGTTGTTTTATATAAAATAAACCAAAAATAGTTGATTTATATAAAATAAACCTTTTCTAGTTGATGAAAATATGATATAATAAAATTGATGAAGAGGTGACTAATGAATGATAATTATCTAGAAAAAGAAAAACATTTTACTATAATTGGCGATTTTATCGACTCTAAAAAAATAGTTAATAGGTATGAAATCCAAGAAACACTAAAAAAGAAACTGAACAGCATTAATAGAAAATATAAGGATGATATTACTTCCGTATTTTCAATTGGAAAAGGAGATGAGTTTCAAGCGAATTTGAATAAAATCGATAATATCATATTGATTATTCACGAGATTATGTCTGTGTTTTCTGATGTTGATATTCGATTTGGTATCGGATATGGAACTTTGAAAACAAAGTTTTATAAAACAACTGCATTTGGTTCTGATGGAGAAGCTTGGTACTTAGCTAGACAAGCTATTGATGAAATTAAAGAACATAATGATAAAAACCCACAATATCAGTTTGCTAACTATCGATTCAGGGCATCAGAGGGTGATGCGTTAAATATTGATTTTTTAAACGGTATAAACAATAACAATTTTCTCATTTACATAGATTGGACCAAAACCCAAAGAAATATAGCGAATGTTTTGTTTGAAAACTATGGGTTAGATGGAGATTTTATCCAAAAAGAAGCGGCGAAAAAAATTAAAACTTCTAGTCAAAACCTAAATAAGACATTGCAATCAATGAACTATTATTATTATATTAATTTTTTGAAGTTAGTAAATGATGAAATGAGGAAAGGATTAAGTTAATGGAAATTTTATATTTATTATTATCTATGCATTTATTTTTTGATTACGGAATCCAAAATGAAGACAAAATAAAAAACAGAACCAAAGATACAGGTGGTGTTATTACAGTTACTCACTCCAAAGTGTTGATACATGGAATAACACAAATGACTCCACTATTAATTTTATTCTTTTTTAATGGAATCAAATGGTATGATTTTATTATAATTACACTTGCATTATTAACACATTTAGGGATTGATTATATAAAATTAATCAATAAAGTCAAACAAGAGAAATCTAAAAGACAAATTGTAGATATCATGGAAAAAACCGAATTATCAAATGATGAATTAATTGAAAACCACGAAAAACTAAATTCTATTAATAAAAAAGAGGTTTCACTTTACTTTTTTGATCAATTCTTACATATCCTTGTTATTACATTTATTTTTATTTATTTAGGTACAAACCTTATAACGGACACAAGAATATCTTTTGTTGAAAATACACATATTACTGAAATATTGAGTTATGCTAAATATCTATTAGCATTATTATTGATTGGATCTTTCTTTAATATTTCTTTTAAAAATTTAGCACAAGAATATAAACCGATAGAACTTCCGTGTTATAAAAAAAGAATAGAACAAAGATCTGAAGAACAAGGAGAGGAATCAAAAGAAGAGAAAATTAAACCAAAGCAAACTGGTGCTCTAATTGGAACACTTGAACGGACTTTAGTTTTGTTAGCTTTAATGGCTAATAGTTATATCGTTATCGGATATATTATTGCAGCTAAATCAATTGCGCGTTTTGAAAAAATGAAGGATAAGCAGTTTGCAGAGTATTATTTAATTGGAACGTTATCGAGTTTAATTTGGTCGATTTTAGTTTTCTATGTGTTACTGAAATAAACTGATTAATGATTTATTTCATTTGAATGAAATGAATACTTAAAAGTCTTATAAAAAAGTAATAAACACACTTCTCCTTAAGTGATAAATTAGTTATAATGAAGAAAAGGCAAATAAATTTTGAAAAAATCTATTGTTTTATTAAACAAGAGAATCATAAAAAAACTGGATACACAAGTCTTCTAAAGAGGCCGCGAGTGGTCTAATAGCAAAAAGAAAATTAAAAGATCATAATTACATAGATAGATAATATCTACATACATCATGAAGAAGATGCAATTGAATCATTAAAGCAAGAGATACTATTATTAAAGAAGAAGTGCTGAATGAATATTCATTAGAATCAATATTAGAAATATTTATTGAATAATTAGATTTACAACCAAAAACCATTAATCTTATAATAGTTCAATAAATCGATATATTAACTATTTGGGAGTAAACAGAAATCTCATCCGTCCAGTTTGGATATTACTACTTATACATGAACCGATTGTTAAATCATTAAATTGAAGCCAAACTTAAACATTAATCAAATAGACTGTGGAGTTCATTCTACAGTCTATTTTTCAATAGAAAATATAAAATTTTTTTAAAGCTCTTTGTATAATTCAATTAACAATGATATATTTTTTTTAATTAGGAGGTTTATCTATGTTTACTTCCACAAGATATAAAACCAATGTATCTGCCTCAAAAGCCATTTTAGATGGACTTGCACCACAGGTGGTTTATACATTAAAGAAGCATTCGATGCATCATTTTTTAGTGATGCATTTTTAGGATATGATTATCAAACCTTAACAAAAAAGGTTTTTGAGGAGTTTCTTAACGATTATGATGATGAAGCTATTAATTCAATCATTCATCGATGTTATGGCGAGAATTCCCAACCAGATATGTTTTCGATGAAACATTTGCGTGACGCGAGTTTATTAAATCTATTTCATGGTGAGACTTTTGCCTTTAAAGATATGGCTTTAAGCATCTTACCGTCGTTATTCGATGCGGCCAAGCAAAAGAGATTTCCTGATAAAAAAACCATTATATTAACGGCTACGAGCGGAGATACAGGCAGTGCAGCCTTGAGTGGATTTTCAAAGCTAGACAATACTTATACGATTGTTTTATACCCTAAACATGGTATCTCTGAATTTCAAGAGAAACAAATGAGTCAATTTGTGAACGAGAAGTGTTTGGTCTACGGTGTAGAAGGTAACTTTGATGATTGTCAAAACATTGTCAAACGATTATTCAGTGAGTCTACTTTAGAACATTCAATTTTAAGTTCAGCAAACTCCATCAATATTGGACGGATTATCCCACAAATTGTTTATTATTTTTATGCATACATTACCTTGGTCAATGACCATAAAATTAAGATGAATGAAGCAATTAATTTTACGGTACCAACCGGTAACTTTGGAAACATCTACGCCGGTTATATAGCCAAAGAAATGGGTTTGCCAGTCAATAAATTAATCATTGCATCTAATTCAAATAATGGTTTAACTGATTTGTTTCAGTCTAAATCTTATGATATCAATCGCCCATTGGTAAAAACCATTTCACCATCAATGGATATTATTATCTCAAGTAATTTTGAGCGTTATCTATATCATTTAATCAATGATCCTGACAAAGTTAATGATTTAATGAGTGAACTCAAGAATAACCATCAGATTGATATTCCTGAATTAAATCAAGATAGATGTTTTGATGCATATTACGCGAGTGAAGAAGACACACTAAAAACCATTCATTCGGTGTATCAACAATTTCATTATTTGATTGATCCACATACCGCGGTTGCTTATCATTGTTATAAACAATATAATAAAACCAAGGATGACAATCATTATCAAGTGATTCTTTCAACGGCGTCACCTTATAAATTTAGTGATGCTGTTATAAAAGCATTATCAATCAAAGAAACAAAAAGTTTAAAAGAAAAAATACTCAGTTTAAAACAACAAAATCCAAATCAATTTGATATGCGGGTGATGGATGTTGTTGAAGGTGAAATCAATACCGCAACAATCACCTTAAAAGATGCATATCAAACAATCAAGAAAGTGATCGGTGATATCGATGCTAAAAATTAAAACACCAGCCACCTCGGGTAATATATCTGTTGGTTTTGACGCTGCCGGTATGGCCTTTAATATTTATAATACTTTTTTATTTAGTGAATCTAAAGAAAACCAATTATCAGGTTTTCTAGATGAATTTAAAGACAATAATTTGGTATTAAAAGCTTATAGAGATTGTGCACTAAAATTCATAGAAGATAAAGCCATCAAAAACGTTCATATTGAACTTAAACAAAATGATGTTCCTTATGCAAGAGGGATGGGATCATCTGCGACTTGTATTTTAGCCGGTGTAATTGCGTCTAATCATATGAATCAATTGGGATTAACATTTAAAAACTGTGTGAATATAGCTTGTGAATTAGGGGGGCATTTGGACAATGTTTATGCATGTGCATATGGTGGATTAACAATTGCGTTTAAAGATCACGATGATTATCTTTATCAAACCACAAAGGTGAATGAGCAATTAAATTTCTATTTATTGATTCCTAATGCATTGGGTCAAACCAAACAATTAAGAAATTTATTACCAAAAAGGGTATTGATGGAAGATGCCATCTTTAATCTTTCTCGCATCGGCTTTTTACCAAAAGCAATCGAAGATGGTGATTTTTTAACGTTAAAGAAAGTCATCAAAGATCGACTTCATGAACCTTATCGATATCATACCTTACCACTCTACGATGACATCAAGACATTGTCAAAACGAGATGATTTGATTGTCTCAATCAGTGGTTCAGGTCCCACAGTTTTATTGATTTCAAAAGATGAAAACATCCATATTCCAGATAAATTGAAGAAGTTTTATCAGTTAACCCCTGTTAAAGTATCTGATGGGACAACCATCGAGGTCTTAACATGAACGCGGCATTATTAGGTTTTGGTGTGGTTGGAAAAGGCGTTTATGAGATTATTCAAAATGATTTTCCAAATATAAAAATAACAGCCATTTTAGTCAAAAACAAAGATAAGCATCAAGAGATTCAATCACTGCTTGTAGATTCTTATGATGAAATATTGAAGGACCCATCGGTTGAGGTTGTGATTGAGTGTATCAGTTCGAAGTCATTTGCTTATCAAGCAATAAAAAAAGCTTTAATGAATCATAAGCATGTTGTGACAGCGAATAAAGCTGTGATAAGTGATTATTTTAAAGAATTAACGACGCTTGCGAAGAAAAATAAGGTTCAATTACGTTATGAAGCCAGTGTGGCTGCGGCAATTATTGTGCTTGATCCTATTCAAACTATTGCTAAAGTCAATCAGATTCATCAGGTTGAAGGTATATTGAATGGGTCAACCAATTATATCTTAAGCAGAATATTCCTAGATAATCAAACCATTGAAGATGCCATTAATGAGGCGCATAGACTTGGTTATTTAGAAACCGGTAGTGATGATGATATTGAAGGGTTAGATCCCATGCGTAAAATCAACATTATCTCAATGCTTGCTTATCAGACGTATTTGAATGAAGATGATATCTTAAGAATTCCTTTATCAAACTTTAATGAAAGGTTTATTAAGCATATTAAAGAAAAAGGTTTATCAATGAAATATATTGCCAAATCTTTGATTCAAGAAAATCAATTGTCTTTGAGGGTTGAACCCTTGATTATTTCATCATCAAGTTTTTTGAATAAGATTAACTATGAAGAAAACTTCGTTAGTATTGATGGAAAATATCACAAGAAACAATCGTTTATTGGTCAAGGCGCTGGACGTTACCCTACCGCTCAAGCCATGGTTTATGATTTGATTAAAATAAAAAATCAAGAGACAAGTGAATGTTCATTCGAACAAAGATATCAAGTCAATAACAATTTAAAGGCATCATTCTTGGTTCAAACTAAGAATGATGGTTTCAAAACAATCAAAGCAAAATATTTTCAATTGTTAAATGATCAAGACATTATCTGTTTTGCAAGATTGGAAGAAGGTTTATATGGAACAATATAATATTGCGATTGTTGGTGCGACAGGCTTAGTGGGTCAAACATTTCTTAAAGTCATTGAAGAATATAAAATACCCATCGGTCAATTAAAACTATTTGCATCACCTCAATCAAAAGGAAAAACAATTATTTTTAAAAATAAAGCCTATCAAGTGGATACCATTAAAGAAGGCTCATTTAAAGATGTGGATTATGCGCTCTTTAGTGCTGGGTCAGATGTGAGTTTAAAATATGCCAAACAAGCCATCAATGAAGGTGCCATTGTCATTGACAATTCCAGTGCTTGGCGTATGAAAAAAGACATACCTTTGGTGGTGCCTGAAGTGAATATGAGTGATGCATACAATCAATCATTGATTGCTAACCCTAATTGTTCAACCATACAATGTATGCCACCATTAAAGGCACTTGATCAAGTTTATGGAATTCAATCGATTGAATATAATACTTATCAAGCAGTGAGTGGTGCTGGCATCAAAGGCATTCAAGCCTTAGAAACTAAAAACAATCATTTTCCTTATGACATTAAACAAACCTGTATTCCACAAATTGATGTCTTTATGGACGATGATTATACCAAAGAAGAACATAAGATGATTGACGAAACAAAGAAAATTTTACATCGTGATGATCTTAAAATTTCTGCGACTTGCGTGAGGGTGCCAGTTCTATATGGACATGCCATCAGCATCAGAGTCACATTGAATAAAACTTATCAAATCGACGATATAAGACAATTAATGCAAGATACATTAGGCATTAAATTACTCGATCAACCACAAAAACAAATCTATCCAACGTCGATTCATGCCACAGGTAATGATTTAATCTATGTGGGTAGAATCAGAAGAGATAAAATTAATGATCAGGCAGTGTTATTGTATGTGGTTGCAGATAATGTTAGAAAAGGAGCAGCCTCAAACGCTGTACAAATCATGAAAGGATTGATGGACGATGAACATACTCGCTAAATTTGGTGGCAGTTCTTTATCATCTGCCAAGCAATTTAAAAAAGTAAAATCAATTATTGTCGACAATAAAGATCGAAAAATCATTGTGGTGAGTGCACCGGGTAAAGATGAAAAATACTCATCAAAAGTGACAGACTTATTGTTATTGTTAAATGCCCATATTGATTTGGGGATTGATTATGACCAATTACTAGAAAGCATTAAAGAGCGATTCATGTCTATCATTGATGAACTCAAGATTGAAAGTTCTTTTTTAGATGATTTTTCAACATTTATAAAGCAACTAAAAAAAGGTTATTCAAAAGATGACATTGTCAGTCGTGGCGAATATTTTTGTGCTGAAATTCTTTCTAAGTATTTAGGCTTTGAGTTTTTAGATGCAAAAGATGTGATTAGACTTAATTTTGATGGCACTATCAATGAACAAAAAACAAAAGAAAAGCTTCTAAAGATGATCAATCCAGAAAAACGATATGTTATACCTGGATACTATGCTTCAACACCTGAACATAAAATTAGAACGTTTAAACGTGGAGGGTCTGATTTATCAGGAAGTATCATCACCAAAGCTCTTGAATATGATTTGTATGAAAACTGGACCGATGTCAGTGGCTTGTATGTGGCTGACCCCACCATTATTAATCATCCTAAACGCATTGATAAGATTACCTATAATGAGTTAAGAGAATTATCTTATAGGGGCGCAACTGTTATTCAACAAGAAGCGATTATACCTTTAGAGAAAACAGAAATTCCTATTCATATAAAAAATACAAATCAACCAAGTGATTTTGGAACATTGATTGCCACCGACATTGATGATAATGGTGCGATTGTTAGTGGACTCGCTGGTTCAAAAGATTATACATCATTAACCATATTAAAGGATTCTTATCAACCATTATCCACTATCTTAATCAAAGTATTAAGTGTGTTTGAAAAATACAAGCTAAGTGTCGAACATATTCCAACAGGGATTGATAACTTTAATATCATAACGAAAACAAAACCATTAAAAAATGTTTATTTTGATGTTATTAATGATTTAATAAAGATTGATGGTGTGATGGATGTATCAACTGAAGATGAAGTGGCTTTGGTTGCGATTGTTGGACGCAATATGTCATATATTCCAGGTGTTTCTGGTCGGATTTTTTCGACCCTTGGGAAACAAAAAATCAATATTAAAGTCATTGCTCAAGCATCTAAAGAAATTAGCATCATCATTGGTGTCAAAAACAGTGATTATGAACAAACCATTGAAACACTTTATCACGAATTTTATTAAAATCTATCTTGTATTAGAGCTACAATAAAACTTCATAAAATAAAGAATTCACCACCCTTGAAAGTATTATTTACTTAAAGGTGGTGATTTTTTTGAATGAACATCCTTTAGAATCTATATTAGAAATATTCATTGAATATTTAGACTTACAACCTAGTACCATTAAGTCTTATGAAGGAACGATGAATCGCTATATTAACTATTTAAATAAAAAAAAGAAATCATATTCAACCAGCTTAGGTATTATTAAATAATAATATAATATATACTTGAAAATGAATTGTAAAGAATGTGCTAATATTTTAGCGATTATTGACTTTATATCTAAAATATGCTAAAATATTAACATTATGATAAGATATGATATAAGTGATTTTGTACCTGTAATAACTGAAAAGACTGTTAAAAGCAATATTTCTCAAAGATTTAAAAAAAGAAGAAAGGAATTTGGTTTATCTCAAAAAGAGTTGTCGAAACAATCGGGTGTAAGCTATGGATCTATTAGAAGATTCGAGACTAGTGGAGAAATTTCTTTACAATCATTATTAAAAATAAGTTCAGTGATAGGTTTATTAGAAGAACTAAATGATTTGTTTAAAAATCCTATAGTAAAGGATATTAGAACATGAATAATCAAGTTAAAAGATTAACTGTGAAATATAATGGAAGAATTGTAGGATATTTACAGGAACTAATGAATAAACAAATAGGTTTTCAATATGATAAAGATTGGCTTGATTTAGGTTTTTCTCTATCACCTTTCTCTTTGCCATTACATGATAAAGTATTTATTTCGAAATCCGAATATTTTAATGGTTTGTTTGGTGTGTTTAATGATTCACTCCCAGATGGGTGGGGAGAATTATTGGTGAGAAGAATGCTTATGAAAAAAGGAATTAGCTATGATAAACTTTCAGGTTTAACAAGACTGTCCTTAATAAGAGATAATGGATTAGGGGCCCTCACTTATGAACCTACCCAAGCCTCATATATTGATGTTTTTAAGATAGACTTAGACGCTCTAGCAGAAGAAGTAAAGTATATTTTAGATAACAATAATATTCATGAAGATTTTGATATTGTTTTTGCATTAGGTGGTGCAAGTGGTGGTGCAAGACCTAAAGTCCATATCAAACATAATCATGAATATTGGATTGTGAAGTTCCCTTCTTCATTTGATCCTAAAAATATAGGTGAACTAGAATATAAAGCGAATGAACTAGCAAAGCTTTCTCATATAAATGTTAATGAATTTAAATTGTTTCCTTCTAAAAAAACGACTGGTTATTTTGGTGCAAAAAGATTTGATAGATTACAAAATCATGGAAGACATATGATTTCATTATCTTCTTTGTTAGAAACGACTCATAAAATACCCAATTTGGATTATGTGCATCTATTTCAAGTCATTCAAAAGATATGTGTTGACCAAAATGATATATATGAAGCTTATAAAAGAATGTGTTTTAATGTTTTATATCCTAATAGAGATGATCATGGCAAAAACTTTGCTTTTATCTATGATGAAGAAAAGAAGGGGTATAAATTATCACCATTTTATGATATAACACAAACAAAAGATAAGTTAGATCATGAAATGACAGTTCTTGGCGAAGGAAGACCTAATAAGGAAGACTTACTTTCAATAGTAAAAGAATATAATCTTTCTAAAAAGAAATGCAATGTTATTATTGATAGAATTTGTAATGTTATTAGTTCTGTATGAATCTTTGAAATACAAATAATTAATGAATTTGATGAAGTGGATTATGAATTAAGTAATGATAAATAAAATAAAGCCATTCAAAATAATTAAAATTGAATGGTTTTATTTTGTTAAAAATAACCTCATTATTCAATATATACCATTTTCCCATACTTAAAAATGGTTTTTAGCGATGTGAGAATTCCAATTCAGTTCTTTTTAAGCAAACCAATAGTTATTACCTCATGCCAATGTCGAAACAACACTACTCTATTCGCATCATTAAAACCGCATTAAAGATAATACCGTAGAACGCGTCAGCAATGAATTATTTAATAAGGAGTAGAAAAATATGTTAAATGAATTAAATGAATGACAAGTCTATACAATCAATGAACTAATGTTTGAGTGAAATGGGAATATGTGCAGTAAGAGCCTTAAATTTATAGTTATAAAAATAGGTTGAATAATACCTATTTTATGTTATAATAGAATTGTAATGGAGGTGGGTCATATGATGATCTCAACAAATAAGATTGTTAGTATAACTGAAGCAAACCAAAACTTTTCTAAGGTTACAAAGAATGCAAATAAGTTTGGTGACACGGTTATTTTCAAAAGAAACAAACCAGCCTATATTTTGTTTGATATTGAAAAAATGGGAGAAGATTTTATTAGAGAATATGAAAAACTTAAATTAAAATATATCTCAGAAAATCTATTAAAAGAATATGATGTGGCATATAAAGAGTTGGCTAAATGATATTTACAAAAGAATTAGTCATTAAAATTCATAAGAGAATTATAGAAACAAGTGGTGGCGCTTTAGGTCTTAAGGATATTGGTTTACTAGATTCGGCGGTGAGTTCAATTTATCAAACATATGATTCTAAAGAACTATATCCAACCCTATTAGAGAAAGCTGCTAGATTGTGTTACGCCCTTAATAAGAATCATCCCTTTGTTGATGGAAATAAAAGAATCTCAATGCATATGTTGGCTTTGTTCTTAAGGTTTCATGATATTGATTACTCACCAACTAATGATGAAGTTATTAGAGTAGGAATATCTTTAGCAGATGGTTCAATGAATGACAAGGATTTATTAATATGGTTAAAACAAATCACAAAATAACAAAAACAGAATTTTAGCGGTTTGCTAAGATTCTGTTTTTAGTCTAAAGATGTGGAAGTTATTAGAAAATAAGTATATTTCTGATACATTTGAATTTGTCATTAAATGACATTTTATAGAAGATCATATCTTAGACTATATTCAAAAAATAGAACGAATGATTACTTTGTCTAAAGATGAATACACGAAAGAAGAGTTAATTGGAGTAGATTACGATTTTCTTTGATTTATGAAACTATTTTATCCTATGCGACTGATTATTTAATATGGATAATATTAAATCGATTAAAATAATAAAATAACCTAATTCTTGACAGTCCCTTGAAATGCTTTGACAGAAATAATATAATACAAAATAATAAGGTGGTGTTTATGAAAAAGATATTTTATTTGTTAGTTTTTCTTATATTGGGTATCACATTAGTTTCCTGTGGTAATAAGATAGAAATACCAGAAGTTGAATCATCAGGTTATGATATTACTTCTATAACTGACCCTTTAAATGATCGTTTGGATAAGATTATAATTACTTATGATGAAGATTCAGTTAAAGATGATTTAAACATATACTTACAAAGTTATGATTTAATGGACAATACTTATGAGTTAATAAATCTAAATCATGATTTTACTAAGGGATTAAAGAATTCAAAAGATGAATTTGTCTCTGCACTAAATTTTACATTAGTGGTTAGCTTTGAAGACTTAGAGATGAATGAAAGCACTTATGACCAAGCAGAAATGTTGTTTTTACAAATGAGACAAGATTTGGAAGCAAATACAGAATATCCAATTTTTTTAATGATTAGATTTGATTTTAATAATAGTAATATTACCGCTTTTTCAGCAATAACAGGTGTCGATAAAGATACGGATGGATTGTCTAAAACTGTAACTATCAGAAAAGATGGTTCTTCTAATGAAGATGATAATAGTTTATTAAATTATGTTTTAACAGAAGGATTCGCTGAATATTATCAAAAAAGGATTAATGTGATTATGAGATTTTCTAATGGGTCATTTTATATTAAATTAGAACCCAATAAAGAAGAGTATTCAATATATCGTGAAGAAGATATGTCAGCCAAAGACTTTATGTCTGATTATATAGATGGATATGAAGAAGTTGATTGGGAATTTTAGTTAGAAAAAGCAATATAAAAAACCATTCAAAGTTAATTGAATGGTTTTATAATGCTAAAAATTTCTTCGTTATTAATTTTATTCTTCATATGAATTGGGATATTAGCTGTGAGAATTCCAGTTAATTATTAGTAATAGTTAATAGTAAATAAGTGTAACTTGAGGTATGAATTAGGTTACGTTTATCTAGCACTTGGTTGCAAGGGTATATATGGAAATTGATGGATTGGATATTACTTCTCTTATTACGATTTAATACATTTTTATTCTTTACCATTTTAATGTGTGTTCTGAAAGTAGTATTAAATAATTTTAAAAAATGGTTAAACTTGATTGCAATAGAAATAACTATGATGTATAATAGTATCACATGATACCAAAGAGGAGGTTAATATGGTTGACGATTCCACAATTAGTAAATTTTTAAGATCAATAAAAACTGTTGATGAGATTATCGTCATCCCAACAGACAAAAATCGTCGAACTAGATATCGGCTTGGTATCACTATAGGCGAACAAGAAGATATGATAAGAAATTTAACAAAAGATGAGTATATTAAAGGACCAGTGGATGACCATGATGTAAGTCGGTCAAGTAAGCTTTGGGTCTTTAAACATAATTACAATGGTACAGTGATTTATATAAAGATTACAGAAATAGAGATTATTAACGATAATGGTTCGGTAAGGGCATTAAGTTGTCATATCGATAATATGCTTTAATAATTAGGGGGAAAGATGATGAAAAAATATTGTGATGTATGTAATAAAATGCAAGAAACATATGAGGAAAAAATTACGGATCAATTTGATGTGAAAGGTGTTAAAGTAAAAGCAACGATTAACGTTATAAAGTGTAGACAATGTGATTCTGAAGTTTATGATAAAAATAACGAAATAAAAAATGATATTATTGTATTTGATGAGTATAAGAAAACACAGAATTTGTTGACTTCTAAAGAAATTATTAATATAAGAAAAAAGTATGGACTTTCTCAGTCTGCTCTTTCGAGAATACTTGGCTTTGGTATTAAAACAATTACAAGATATGAAAATGGTTCCATACAAGATTCAACCCATGATAATCTATTAAGATTAATAAAAAACGAACCTAATTTCTTTCTTTTATGGAAATTAAACATGGATAAGCTAAAAGAGAATGAAAATATTAAAATTACCAAAAAAACTTATCAAGAAATAAATCCAACCTTTGAATATACTTATCAAGACCAATGCGATCTCACATATCAAACAGTTGGTCACCAAGGAGGGCTAGTTAGTGAACGGTAATAGTGAAATGAAACTCTTAAAGTATAAAGTTGTAAAAACATATTTTGAACTTAATCCAAAATTTGAATTGAAAAATAAAAAAATTAATATTAACCCAGATTTTTCAAGAGATTTTGAGACTATTAATGAAGACATTTTTAGATTATCTATATCAGTTAAAATATGTAAAAACAATCAAAATGTCAACATACCATTTTTTGCTGAAGCTTCAATATCAGCGGACTTTAATCTTAAAAACTGGCAATCAGAGGATCTAAGTATAATAACTAAAGATAACTCTACAGCAATTTTGTTTCCTTATCTTAGAAACCTTTTATCAACAATTACAATGAATGGGAATGTTCCACCATATACATTACCTATAATGAATATTTCGAAATTATTTAACAATCAAGAAATGCAAAAATCTATTTAATTTTTGCATTTTTTTATTTCCTACCTTATTTATATACTTATAACCATATAGATGATTCTAACTTTTTAATAAGAAATATCAGTAAAATATACATTTTACCAGTTAAAATACAATAAATATTAACAAAATGTTAAAAAGACTTTGATTTATTGGGGGCCATAGTGGTAAAATATATTCATAATGAATTATATTTTATGGAGGAAAGAGAAATGCCGGTATATTTAAGAAACATATCAATCAAAGGAATTAAAAATCTTTGCAATGAGGTTGAACTTATTTTCTCAAAGAAAGAGATTAAGGTTTTTTCTGAATTAAGAAACTATAATATTAAAACTATATACGGCCCAAACGGTAGTGGGAAAACTGCCTTAGTTCATGCTTTTCAAGTATTAAGAGATATTATTAGAGAGAATGGATATTTATATGATCCTGATAACGCTAAATACTTATATGAATTGATGAATAAAGTTTGTAAAACTATCCAAATAAAGGCAGATTTCTTTTACGCTAACGGAAATGAAAGACCTGAAATTTATACTTATGAAATTAACATAGCATATAAGAATGCATCATTTGAAATTATCTATGAAAAATATTCGAAAAAAATAAGCGAATATGCAAAAGAGAAAATTATCATTGAGAGTAAGGACGGAGTTTTTATTAATTATGACTTACAACCTTCACTTAAAAATGAATTTACTAATTTGTTAAAAAAAAGAAGTTTTGCTGAAATATTTTTGGAGTTATATAAAAAAGGTTTTAAAGAAACTGGTAAAATTAAAAATCATTTAGAAGGTAGCTTTGATTCTATTGAGCCTCTTTTTGTACTTGTGTATGGGACAAGAATTATTTTAGACGCTAAAGATAATCACTTACCAGCTGTCACATATAATACTGAGAAACTAATGAAAATATTAAAGTATAGACAAGAAAATCAAGAATTAATCAAAGTCACTGAAGAGACAGGGTATAATGCTAAACTATTATCAGAAGACGAACTAAATGATTATAAAGAAGAAGCAAAAAAGAAAGCAATATTTATTAAGTTATTTAAACCAAATATCAAAGATATAAAAGTTGAATCCAAATTAGTAAAATCCTCTAAAGAAGAAGATGTTTACAGTGTGAATGATTTTATTGATTATGGTGATTATTCAATAGATATAGAACTAGAGAGCGTTGGGATTAAAAAGCTAATGAATCTTTATTCTTCACTAAAACATTTATCAATGGGTGGCATTTTAGTTATTGATGATCTAGATTCACACATCAATGATATTTATTTAGTCAAATTAATAGAGTATATTTCTGAATATTCTAATGGTCAATTAATCTTTACAACACACAATGTATCACCAATGGAAACATTAAAATCTAAAAAGAATTCTATTGATTTTATGTCTATGTCAGGAAAACTCACTTCTTGGACACAAATAGGAAATTATTCTCCAGCCAATTTATATAAAAAAGGAATGGTTCAAGGACTTCCTTTCAATCTTGAAGCTGAAGCTTTCTTAGGGGTGTTCTCGAATGAGTGATGATTATATTCAACTGATATTTTGTGTAGAATCCACAGAGAAAGCAGCCATTGACAATAAATATATCAATCAAGTTTTAAATCAATATTTTAATGTTGGAGAGAATAAGATTTCATATGTATATATGAGTGGTAAATTCAACTATAATCACCCAAAGACATTAAAGAAAATTGATAAGTACGTCAGAGATTATCAAGTTACAGGTAGCGGAAAATCTTATGTCATATATGTTTTTGACAAAGATCTTAATGCACAAGATTATCGTGATAATCAATTTGAGATTGATGTAAAGAAGTACTGTGAAGAACAAAAGCATCAATTAGTCTGATTTGTTAAAACAGTTGAAGATGTAATGTGGGGTACAATAGTCAACAAAGAGAAAAAGCAAAAAGTACTTCAGTTTATTAGTAGACATCAAATAGAAAAAGTAAATAAAACCAATCTTGAAGCACTTTCTAATGTGAATGCATCACATAAAAGTAATATATTAACAGTGCTAAATAAGTTTGATATAATAAAAACATGAAATGGGATATTTAATTAAGTTAGTAAAGTAGGCAGGAAATGTTATCAAAAAAGCAATATGATTATTTAATGATAATTAAGAAGAAATTTGAAGAAGGTAACCCTACAGTCACCAATCATATAGAACTGTCGATTACTATGTCGTTTCTATGAACGTCTTAACATCCTTTACACTCAAATCTACAATTACCTTAATGACAGACTAAATCTGTCATTTTTTTTCGTTTTATAGGTAAAATTACCATTTTTAATCTTTCAGACAACGCAGAATGATACTTAATGTCTCTATATGGTGATGATTTAATTTAGTAAATCTGAAAAAAGCAAATTTTTTTTCACACTAATTCTATAATTTTACTTTAATTTCACACTTAAGCATTATTTTATTGAAGTACTTGAATTACTCAATATAGTGATTAAATGCAACTCTATAATAAGGCAAACTAAGGTTCTCTAAAAAAGATGTAATACAATTCAATCAAATACTTTACAAAAGTAATTTATAACGCTATAATTATTATATAAAATATATTGCATATAAAAGAAGGTGTTAATATGTATGCAGATGTACTTCATAATTTATTTCAGGAACGTGAACCAATCTTAAAAGATGAACTAAAGAAAGTTATTCGAATTAATAATGAAAACTCGTTTAATCAAGCCTTATCAAATATGGTTCTTTTTGGTGTTTTAAAAAGATTCGAGAACGGAATTTATTATATTCAAAGCTCTAATAAAAAGTTTGAAGATTTAAAACCTTCCATTAATGATATTATTTATAAGAAATATCAAAAAAATAACAATGGAATACGCTCAGGAGCATATTTGCTATATAAATATAAATTTACTTCTCAAGTTTCAGAATATTATGAAATATTGAGTAATAATGTCTCTTCAAATACTAGATCGAAAAAGGAATATAAAGGGAAAGTAATTGTTTCTTCTCCCAAGTTTGAAATCAACAAGGATAATATACAATATATGGAATTCTTAGAAATCATAAAACATATTGATTTAAGCGATTATCATTTTAATGAAAGTATTGAGAAACTATCTGATCTGTTTCTTGACTTGAAATTAGATAAAGATTTATTAGTTAAATATAGTATTCATTATAAAGGAAATCGCTTTATTAATTTACGTAACATTGTCAAAGGAGTCATTGATTATGAAATTACACGAAAACACTGATTTGTTTCAAAACTATATTGCATTAGCAAGTCAAGAAGAAGAGATTGATGAGGCAATCGTTGTCAAAGACTACTTTGTTACACTTGCTTTAAAAAC
>JAQIBJ010000007.1 GCA_027859085.1 Mycoplasmatota bacterium | reverse complement strand
GGAATTAAAATTTCATCTCCTGGATTACAGGTCGCAATGGTTGTAAACGTTAATGCTTCACTACCACCATTGGTTATTAAAATATTGTCTTCTTCAAATTCCATGCCATCTCTTTTGTAGTAATCAATAATCGCATCAATTAAAACTGGTTCTCCTTGAGAAAAAGAATATTTAATCACCGATGTATCGTATGCATTAATTGCTTCCATAAATACTTTTGGTGTTTCAATGTCCGGTTGACCAATATTTAAATGATATATTTTCTTTCCATTTTTCTTTTCTTTTGTAGCAATAGGCACAAGTTTTCTAACTGGTGATTCTTGCATATTAATAACTCTATCTGATAATTTCATCATCGTCCTCCTATATAACCATTAAAATTATATCACCAAGATGTCCAATATTCAATATAATAAATGATAAAAATGAAAACACTTACATGAATACTTTGAGCGCCTTTTTGACTTATAGATTAATCTAATATAAAGTCAAAAACCGTGACTTCATATGTGTATTCATCCAAATCTAAAACGCCTTTATCTATTTGACTCTCAATTTGGTCTTTATCAGCCATCGAGATGAAATAATCATAGATTCTACTACTAATTTCTTTATCATCCAAATATACTTTATCTAAAGTCATTTTAAATGACATTGAAGTTCTAAAAAACTCTATGTCAAAAATGAAATAGAATGCAGTTGTAACTTGAGGAAAAGATCCCCTTTTCACACTCACTGTAATTTTCATTTGATTGTCTTCTGTTGTTTCAGCAATGATGTAATCAAGTGTCATTTGTGAATTATCAACTATATATTCACTTTCTTCTGTTTCACCATTTAATGGATCATATTCTGGATTAATATTATCTTTGATGGTTTTAAAAATCATAATATTTAAAAAATCTTCAAAATCATTATATGAATCTCCCGCACTAAAGGTTGCCATATTAATCATTTTGTTTTGCATCATTGTTGTTAAGTTGCCTGATGCTTCATAGACATCTGTAGGTAAATCGTCTTCTGTTATGTTAACCTTAACTGAGCTTAAGAATATAAGCATACCAGCAAAAGCTATCACAACAATAATAACAATAAATATAATTAATCTTTTAATTAGTTTAAACATATTATTTACCTTCCTTCATGGTACTTTCTATAATATTCCAAAACTTTTCTACATCTATGTCTGTCGCAACATAAGTATTCTTTACTTCATGTTGGTAATCAAAGACATCACAATTGGTTCTTCCATAACTCGGACCATGTGATATATCAATGGTGCAATGCATATGGTTGATCGTTAATAGATTACCATCAATTAAATACGCAATTGTGACTGGATCATGTAAGGGACCGCCAGGAAAGCCAAAGACTTTTCTTTGGTTTTCATTAAATACTTTCATTAAATCCACAAATAATCTTGATGCTCGATTATTGATTTTGGACATCCTATCAACAATTTTAGGTAAAACCAATACTTTTCTTGTAACATCTAAACCAATCATCGTCACTTTAACACCTGAATTAAAGACAATATGTGCAGCTTCGGGATCTGTATAAATATTGAATTCAGCTGCAGGCGATACATTTCCATTAGTATATGATCCCCCCATTAAAACAACTTCTTCTATATGACTTAGTATTTCGGGATTGATTCTTATCGCCAACGCTAAATTAGTCATGGGTCCTGTTGTCACAACAGTGACTTTCTCTTTTGATTCTAATAACAAATCAATCATTAAGTTAACGGCATGTCTTTCATCATATTTTAGTTTTAAGGATGGAAAATCCACACCATCTAAACCACTTTCACCATGAATAACTTCACAGACTTCTTCTTCTTTAATGATAGGTCTAGAACTACCCAGTGAAACGGGTATATCTAAATCAAGATATTGGACTATATTTAAGGCATTTTTACCTGTTTTTTCTAAGGTTTGGTTACCTGAAACAACAGTCACCCCTAATAAATCTATATTCTTATGATACCCAGCAAGCATTAATGCGATTGCATCATCATGTCCTGGATCACAATCTAATATAATCTTTCTTTTCATTCTAATTTTCCTCTCTGTCTAAAAACGCATCAATCATTATCTTGGTGGGAATTGCATTTTGTGCACCCATCGTTTCAATGGTCATTGAAGCACCGGCTGTTGCTCTTTTTAATGCTGTCTCGGTGTTCAAATTCAACATATTACTAGCAAGAAATATACCTATAAAAGCATCCCCTGCGCCTGTTGTATCAACAATATCACTCATATATACTTTGGTATATATAATCTTATCTTCTTCTTTATAATAACTACCATTTTCTCCAAGGGTTATAATACAAGTTTTTGGCCCTAATGTATCAATGATTTTAAAGGCTTCATCAATATTGGTGTCATCGACATCAATATTGGTTAAGGCTTTTGTTTCGCTTTCATTTAAAATCAATAAATCTATATTTTTCAATATCGCTTCATCAAGTTCTTTCATAGGTGCAGCGTTTAATACTATCTGCATGCCTTTAGCTTTAGCAATCTTTATCGCTTTCTCAACAATATCTAAAGGTATTTCTAATTGCATTAATAGGATATCCTTTTCAGTCGCGTTATCATTTAATATTTTTTCAATGTCTGAAATTTCATGAATATGATTCGCACCAGCATTCGTGATAATTCGGTTATCATTACCCTCTAACAATATACAAGCAACACCAGATGGTGTTTCTTTTATTTGTTTAATAAAATCTGTTTTCACATGATAAGATTGTAGTTTTTCTATAAGTTCTTCACCAATAGTATCATCTCCAACATTTCCTATCATATAAGTCATCGCACCCTGTTTAGCGGCGGCAACAGCTTGATTGGCGCCTTTACCTCCAGGCAGTGTAGAAAATGCCTTGCCAGGTATGGTTTCACCTTTACTTGGTAATTTATCTATTGTAAATAGAAAATCCATATTAATACTTCCTAAAACAAATAACTTATTCATTTAATCACTCCATTACTCTTGTTACCCCTATTATAACAAACAAATGAATAATCAACTAAGATTTGAAAAAAATAATGAATATTCTAATATAAAAAAAATAACCGATTTATCATCGGTTATCTATTATCTTAAGGTTTGAAAAAATAATTCTGCAGTTTTTATGTTCGATGCCAGTGGTATTTCATAAACATCACTTAATCTAAATAAAGCAGAGACGTCAGGTTCATGTGGTTGAGGTGTTAAAGGATCTCTAAAGAATAAGATTAAATCAATCTGTCCGTTTGCCACTTGTGCACCAATTTCTTGGTCACCGCCAAGTGGGCCCGATTTATAACAATGAATATCCAATCCAGTCGCTTCTATAACTTTTAAACCAGTTGTTCCTGTCGCAACCAATTCGTGATGCGCTAAAACATCCTTATGTCTTATACAAAATTCTATCATTTCATCTTTCTTTTTATCATGGGCAATTAATGCAATTCTCATAGTATCACCTGTCTTTCCATAAAGTCATTATATCATGGAATGTATATGAACTGTAGCAAATAATTCATTAATTGAATGTAAAAAAAAGACAATATCAAATGATATTGTCTTTATTTAGTTGATAATTAGATGCTTACGATATTTGATGCTTGAGGACCTTTTTGTCCCTCAGTAATATCAAAACTCACAGCTTCTCCTTCTTCTAAAGATTTGAAACCATCTTTTTGAATTTGTGAAAAATGTGCAAAAACATCTTTCCCATCTTCAGTTGTGATGAATCCGAAACCTTTTTCAGCGTTGAACCATTTTACTTTACCAGTCATGTTTGTTACCTCCTTATTATTTATTTGACTTAAATATACTGCTAATAATAATTAGGTAACCTTGTTAACTTAATTTTACTTCACATTTATATTGCGTCATCTATTATAATACACTATATTTAAATAAATACAAGTGTTTTCACCTAAATATAATGATTTAATTCATTTATAGTATTTATTCTAAGCTGCAACGATAACAACTAAAAGCATTATAAAGCCTGCGATATAGAGGAGTAGCGATCCAACAGACAATGCATACCCTAGTCTTGCTCTTTTTACATATTCATTGCCTTCATAATTTTTTGAAATTATATACAAAATAATACCAATAATTGATCCAACGATAGGTAATGGCCAAAAACCCATTGCACCAAAAATAACCGTTAATGTCGATATCATCTCTCCTTTTTCGGATTTAATCTCATTAAGGTTTGTTTTTGAATGATTATCACGATAGTCTATTTTTGATTCATGATTTATTGCAACGCCACAAGACATACAAAATTTTTCATCATCTTTTACTTGGTGTCCACAATTTGTGCAAATTTGTATTTTGACTCCCCTTACTCATCAATTAAATCGGTAATGTAAAATATTTGTTAACTTATTGATCATATCCATATGGTTTCAAATCATCATATAAAGCATTAAATCCTTTTGTGCTTTTTACTCGACCATAGGTTAGTGTTTTATCTTTGCATATTCAACAGCAATCATAGCCCCCACTAATGCATTATTATATACTAATGCTAAATTAGCGTCTAAACTCTTGCCTTCAGTTTTTTCGACAATCTTTGCAAGTAAATATGGCGTGACGTCTTTTCCTTCTATACCATCATCATGACTATCCTTAAT
>JAQIBJ010000012.1 GCA_027859085.1 Mycoplasmatota bacterium | reverse complement strand
TTATTGGATTAGGTGGCTCCAGTACTAATGATGGTGGTGCTGGTATGTTACAGGCTCTAGGTGTTAAGTTCCTTAATAAAAAACATCAAGAAATTAAAAGAATGACTGGATTAAGTATTGCTGAAGTTGAGGAAATTGATTTAACTAATTTGGATACAAGATTGAGGGAAATTGAAATTTTAACTGCTAGTGATGTTGAAAATCCTTTATTGGGGAGTCATGGTTGTGCTAAAGTATACGCTAGACAAAAAGGCGCCTCTGAAGAAATGATAAAATCACTAGAAGAAAACATGAATCATTATTCTAAGACCGTTGTAGGAAAGTTAGGGAAGGACTATAGAGAATTTCCTGGATCTGGTGCAGCTGGTGGTTTAGGGTTTGCAATGAAAACATTCTTGAATGCAAATTTAAGAAGTGGGTTTGAAATTGTATCAAGTTGTATTCGGTTGGAAAACATGATAAAATCATCTGACATTATTATCACAGGTGAAGGTAAATTTGATAGACAATCGTTCCATGGTAAAGTACCTGTAAAGATTGCTGAATTAGGAAAGAAATATCATAAGAGCGTAATCGGGTTGTTTGGTCAATCTGAAGTAAACAAACCAGCAAAATTATTTGATGAATTTTATTGTATTGTTCCAGAAATCTCTTCAAAAGAAACCTCTTTAAATAAACCAAAAGAAACCTTTATTAAATTGATAAAAGAAGTATTATAATTGAACAAAGATTGGAGCGTTTTGATATGAAAAGAATATTATCTTTTTTCACAATTTTATTGATAACAATGACAGTAATGGCCTGTCAAACTGAAAATACGAATATTCCAGATTATTTAACAGAAGAATTAACACCACAAAATCCAACTGTTGAAGATGGATACTTGGTCGAACTACCTCAAAAAGGAACTATTTTGCATGCTTGGAATTGGTCAATGTCAACAATTGAGTCACATTTAGAAGACATTGCCATTGCTGGTTTTAGCACTGTACAAATTTCACCGATGCAGCCACAGAAAGATTATTTTGGTATAGCGTCATGGGGTTCAACTTGGTGGAAGTTATATCAACCACTTGGTTTTTCTATTGCGACTGAAAATCATTCTTTGGGAACTAAAGAAGAGTTAATATCTTTAACTGAAGCTGCTGATGCTTATGGCATTAAGATTATTGTTGATGTTGTGGCAAATCATCTTGCTGGTGGATATGAGAATAGTTTAAACGAAGATGTTGCTGGTTATGAACCAGAAATATATAATCAAAATTTAATTCACACAGATAACGGGGCAGTGAGTGATTCAAGTATAGAAGCTGTCACAAAGGGTTATTTGGGTGAGTATCCTGATTTACAAACTGAAAGTAATATTGTTCAAGAACGTGTGCTTTCTTTATTAAAAGAATATGTTGATGCAGGTGTATCTGGCTTTAGATTTGATGCAGCCAAACATATAGAAACACAAAACGACGGTGAGTATGCAAGCGATTTTTGGTTAGAAATCATTGATGGTGTTAAACTTTATGCAAATAACCAAGGCATTAATGATTTATATATCTATGGTGAGATATTAAATACACCTGGTAGAAATCGTTCATATACAGATTATACAGAGTATATGTCTATAACAATGAATGAGATGTCTGATAATATTAGAACTGCAGTTTTAACTAGAGATGCGGACAGATTAACTGATTTAAGTTATATTAATAATGTTCCGGGTGATAAAACTGTATTATGGGCTGAATCTCATGATGATTTTGCTGGTGGAAGCACCGATGATTTAAGTTATTCACATATGATTAAAGCCTATGCAATACAAGCTTCGCGAAAAGAAGCCACCACACTTTTCTTTGTAAGACCTAATGATGAAACTTTTATGGGTGAAATCGGCTCTTACGAATGGCAATCATTAGAAGTTAGTTCAGTCAATCGATTCCATAACTTTTTTGTGGATGGTGATGAAACATTAAGTATTCAAGATGGTTTTTTCTTGAATGAACGTTATAATGAAGAATCTTATGGAGTCGTAATTGTGGATGTTGAGGGAAATGGTAGTGTAACAAATCTCAATGTGAGTCACTTACCTGATGGTGATTATCGAGATCAAGTCACCAACAATAACTTTGTTGTGAAAGATGGAAAAATTACAGGTGAGGTTGGTGAAAGCGGTGTAGCAGTTGTTCACAACAATCCATATGAACCTAAACCAGTAGTATATGTTTCAAATGATGGATTACACGGAACCTTCTCAGATGTTTTACCAATCACTATTTACTCATATAATACAACAGAAGCTTATTACTCAATCAACGATGGTGAAAAAGTTAGTTTAAATGGAAATGTTGATATTGAATTAACCTATCCAGAAGAAAACGGAACTGTTACGCTTGATATTGAAGTGTGGTATGAAGATTATAAAGTTGAAAAACATTATGAATACTTGAAAAACAATCTGGTTGTAGAAGATGTGACTATTAATAATCTTAATACAATAATTGTTGAAGCCAAAAAGATTGTTGCTTGGACCTGGGAACAGGGTGAAGATGGTGAATGGGTAGAAGGAACTTATGATGATGGTACATTTATATTTGATTTACCAGAAGGTAATAATTATTTCTTATTGGTAACCTTCCCAGAAGGAACCACTTCATTTGATTGGGAAAACAAACTCATGCAAACAGGGGATACAGAAGTGCCTAATGATGGTATTTATGATGGTTCCCAATTGACATGGAATTAATCATTTAATGGATAAATAAAATGTCTAGTTAGGCTTATGCTAACTAGACATTTTTATATTAGACTTTTATTCTTCCACAACATGAACATAGCGTATAATTGTTGATTCATTGCCAGAAGCATCAGTTGCTGTATAAGTGATTTGATATTCACCAATTTGTGATGAAGAGACTTGTCCAGTATGATTTATGGTCACATCTAATTCACTATTATCTGTTACTGTGATACCGGCATCTTCCCAAACAGTTCCTAAAGTGATTGTATCTACACCTGGATTTAAACTGATGATTGGTGGTGTTTCATCAATGACATCTACATATCTTGTGATTTCTAAAATCACATCGCCAAATGATGTTTGATAAGTAATTTCATAAGTACCCACTTGAGTAATATCTACATTATCAGCGATAACTTCAACTGATCGTGATTTACCCTCTAATGTAGCGTAAGCACCTGCGTCTGTAAATTCTGAATTGATTTCAACTGTATCAATACCAGGATTTAATTCAAGTGTTAAAGTTTCTGGGTCTCTAATATCCACACAACCAACCATTGTGATTAATAATAATAAGATTACAAATATTTTACGCAACATAGATATCACGCTCTTCCTTGTACCAGTAGATATCACTCATGTTTGTAGGATTAATTTCTACCACATGAACATATCTTGTTTTTTCAAATACAATGTTATTGACGGTTACTTGATAAATAACTATGTAAGTACCTGCTTGAGTCATATCAACATCTGAAATGATGGTGATTTCCCCTTCACTATACGTTGCGCCAGCTTCAGTATAAGTGCCCCCAACAGGTATCGTTGATAGACCTTCATTTAATTCTATTGTGACACTCGGGTATATTTCAGTAATTCTTACCATTCTTTTGATTGTCATAACTTTCATTTCGCCATCATACACTGCATATTCAACAATGTATTTACCAGGAATGGATGTGTTAACATCTTCATTAATCACAACTGATAAGAATGGATCCAATTCAGTAACACCAGTATCCACCCAAGTATTTCCAGCAATTATAGTATCTAGTCCTGGTTTTATAGTAATACTTTCTGGGATGTATGCTTTATCATATTGGGGATAAACGTATAAATCACTTGTAATATTATCTGTATCTTCACTCCATGATTTAAATGTATAAGTAAATGATATGGTTGGAGATTTATCAGGTGCACTTGGTGGTGTGACTGCTTCACCATAAGTGACTTCTGTTTCGTAAAGGATGGTTTCTTTATCTGTATCAAAATAAGTAACAGTGTAGTATTCTTCTTCAAAATGAGCATAAAGCGTAATTTCTTGATCTAAGATAATCGGTTCATAAGCATTTGTATAGGCTTGATCATAATACCAACCTAAGAAAGTAAAGCCTTGTTTTGTTGGTGTATAAGGTTCAAATATGTTACTTATTAAATGCCATTCTGTATTTGTT
>JAQIBJ010000097.1 GCA_027859085.1 Mycoplasmatota bacterium | reverse complement strand
ATACCAATGCCTCCACCTATCCAAACTTGTTTATTTGTTTTTGCTTGAAATGTCATTGAACCATAGGGTTTTGTGATGTTTATTCTCGCTGGAATATCTAAGGATGAGATAAGTGATTCTGTGAAATCACCTAACGATTTTATTGTAAAGTAAAGATATTCTTTATCTTGTCCTGAAAAGGAAAACGGATGAGCTGCAGAACTGATTTTAGAATCTTCTATTTTAATAAATGCGAACTGTCCTGGTTTAAAATTGTATTCCTTTTTCATTTTTACTTTGATTTCTAAAATCGAATCAGTAATCATTTCTTTATTTACAATGATTCCTTTATGGTTAAATGCAGTTGTTTGATAGAATAGTATCATATATAATGATGAAGTTAGTCCGATAATTGATGTAGTAATCATCCAAATAGATAACATGTCAAAAGAGAATAGATTTACCCATGATGAATAGAATCCGTGATATAAAGAAAAGAAATAAGGGATGATTAGTAATCGATGTATAAATCTAAAGTGTTCATATTTAAAGTATTTCGCTAGTAAAGCAAATAAGATTAAAAATATAAAAAGATTTCTTGCGAGTTCACCTGCTTCACCAGATTGACCCAATATAAACACATTTGTATTATTGAAAATTCCAATGTTATCAGATGTAAATTGATGGACAAAGATAAATGCAGTTGTTGATATGGCTAAAATTCTATGCCAAAAATAGATGTTATCCAATCCGCCAAAAACCTTTACAAGCCATTTCATTCTAGTAGATAGAAGAAATACAAGAAAGAATCCCATTAGAAGGATAGATCCAGATACAGATGTTAGAATAGAATCGGTATTATAGAATTCTGATTTCATTCGTACAATCCATAAAACAATATTAATAATTAGAATAGATGATATAAATATAATTCCACCAAAGTGTTTTTTTAAAAATTTCATAAATTTATCTCCTTGTAATTATACTTTATCATCCTAACATTAAAAATAGATTAAATTATATCAAAAGAATAAGAACTGTAAATAAATAATTCCGAACGGTAAACTAAAACTGATTATATCAATAATATGCACATCTGCTAAAGAAGTTAATTTAAATACAACAAAAGGCACATTTTCGTGCCTTTTCTTTTCCTTTTTTTATTATAATGCTATTTTATAACTTTAATGTTATTGGTATTGGTTGGAGAAATAGTTTTTGTTTTTTGAATATATTCAATGATTATCACTGAAAAATCCTTAGGTATTTCACTTACGATATCAAGATTTCTGAATATTTCAAAATCTCCCCCACCTGTAGCTCTGTAATTATTTAACACGAGAGAAAAACTATCAGTTGGTTTTATCGCTTTTCCTTTTCTTGTTAAAGAAGTAATTCTTTGACCGATTGGGTTAGATACTTTGATGGTATATTCAATACCATCGAACATATCATAGTTATAGTGTTGTTTTTTGGGTGTAGAAAACTCTTCACTAATAGCAATTTGATTGTCTTTGATTGTAAAATATTTAGCGTTTTCTTCTAAGGCTACCTTTAATTTGTCTCCAGATATTTGCACAACAGTTAATGTGTTCGCAAATGGATAAGTAGATAAAACGTCTCTTACTGTGATTTTTTGTTTAAAACCAGTGGATTCGTTTGCGAGAGACATGGCTGAAATCATAGCATCACTCACTTCAAGTTGAATTTTATTGATAAGAGTCACAATAGGGTGCTTGTTTAATCTGGCTTCAAATTGATTATTTATAAGTAATGCTTTATTTTCAATAAAACCGATGACTTGATTGAGTTTTTCTTGCGTCAACTTTTCTTCGGAAGAAACCATATCAATAATGTTTTGATCTGGTAAAAAATCCAAAGAATTTCTAAAGGAAAAATTAGATGATATTAATTGCCAAGAGTCATTTTTTTGGAATTCTAATTCAATAGTAGAAAAACCTTCACCATTTTTACTTGGTTGGCTAATAATTGTGTTGTTTATTTTCCGTATTATTTGTCGATGTTGATGTCCTGTTAGTAAAACATCTATTTCAGGAAATTCTTCAAGAATAGCTGAACCTACATTTTCTTTTGTGTCTTTGATAATCAGTTTATGAGAATCTAAATCTTTTTCAAAACCACCATGGTAAGCAACTAAGATTGCATCAGGATTGCATAACTTAATCTCTAGTAATGTCTTTCTTAAAGTTTCTATTACAGAATTAAATGAAATATCCTTGATATGTGAAGCTTGTTCCCAATTGGGAATATATTCAGTTGTTAAACCAATGATTGCTATTTTAACGCCTTGTTTTGTAGTGTAAATATCAAAACTTTTTCCAAAATATAGTTTATTTTCTGATGTCATGATATTTGCACAAAGCGTGGTTGCATTTAGATTATTTGTAAAATTTTTTAAGTATGCTTTTCCATAATTGAAATCATGATTCCCTGGAATGTAATAATCATAAGATAGATAATTTAATACTTTTGCCATGGGTTGAAATGAATTTTCTAAATACTTATGATGTACATACATCATAGGACTGCCTTGCAATGTGTCACCTGTATCAATAAGAATCAGATTATCTTTTTTATAAGTTTTCATTTCAGAAGCAATTTTGGCGAGGCCTATATTTTCAGGTTGATTATTTGTGTAATTGATAGGAAGGATATATCCATGAATATCACTAGTATGTAAAATAGTTATTTTTTCATTCATTTTAAACTCCTTTTTAACATTATACTATGAATAAATCTATTTTAATAATAAAATAATTGTTAATGAATTTCTATTTATAATCAATTTATAAATTATTTTAACATTTCTTATTGTTTGAATGATAGTTTTAGTGTAGAATATAGTTATAAAAAATAGAGGAGAGTGAGTTATGAAAAAAGTATTAGGTATTTTTGTTTTAGCTTTTATGGTATTTGGATTTGCTGCTTGTTCAGGTGAAGAAGGATATGTTAATCCTGAAATTTTGGAAGTTCAACTGATCCCATCTAGAGATGCAGTTGTATTAAACGCAAAAAGAGCACCACTTGAAGCACTATTAGAAGCAGAACTTGATATGCAAGTTAATGTAACGATCGCAACAGATTATAATGCATTAATCGAAGGTATGGCTTCTGAACAAATTCATGTTGGTTTACTTGCTACAACTGCTTATGTTCTAGCACATGATGAAGGGGCTGCAAATGTTATCTTAAAATCTTTACGTTATTCTGTTGATGATAACGGTAATGAGTTAACTGATGAACCACTTGTTTCTGGTTATAAATCTCAATTAGTTGTGGGAGAAAATAGCGGTATTGAAAGTTTACAAGATTTAGTTGGTAAACGAATTGCAATTTCTTCATTTACGTCAACTTCTGGATTCGTATGGCCAGCAAACTTGTTAGCAGACAATGATATTGACCCTGAAAATGATGTAACATGGGTTAATGCTGGTGGACATGATAATGCAATTTTAGCAATCATCAATGGTGATGCTGATGCAGCGTTTACATTTAAAGATGCAAGAACATTGTTGGTTGATGATTATCCAGACATCAATGATAGAGTTATTTTCTTACAAGACACAACTTTAATTCCAAATGATACAATTTCAGTTATCCCTAATTTAGATCCTGATTTAGTTGTACGTATTAAACAAGCGTTTATTAACATTGCAGCTGATCCTGAAGGTTCACAAATTATCGATGATATTTATTCTCACAAAGGTTATGCAGAAGCAACAGATGCAGAGTATGATATTGTACGCACATACTTAGAAAGACAAGAAGACTGGGATTTTTAATAAATTACTTATAAATTACAAAATGAAATAGCCACCATTTGGTGGCTATTTATCTAAAGGAGTCCACGCATGATTAAATTAGTCAATGTATCTAAAACATATAAAAACGGAACTGAGGCACTTAAGAATATTAACCTCGAAATATACGAAGGAGAATTTGTGGCTATTTTAGGATTGTCTGGTGCTGGAAAATCAACTCTGCTTAGAACAATTAATCAAATTATTCCTGTTAGTAGTGGCAATATATTTTTTAAGAATGTTGATCATAACACTTATAAAATGTATGGAGATAACCCGGATAAAACAATTGAAAACTTAAATTCCAAGGGTATCGACGTGAAAAAGGAAGATTTGAATTTAGTAGATGTAGACATCACAAAATTAAAAGGAAGAAAAATGCGAATAATGAGAAGTCATATTGGCATGATTTTCCAAAGTTTTAATATTATTAAAAGAATGTCTGTTATTCAAAATGTGTTGTCAGGTCGAGTAGCATATAATCCAACCTGGAGAACTATATTAGGGATTTTTCCTGAAAAAGATAAACAAATTGCTTATCGGGCTTTAAAAAAAGTTGATATTCTGGAAAAGACTTATAGTCGCGCGAATGAATTATCAGGTGGACAAATGCAACGTGTTGCTATTGCTCGTAGTTTAGCGCAACAAGCTAATATTTTACTTGCTGATGAACCAGTAGCTTCTTTAGACCCCATTACCACTTTTGAAGTCATGGAATATATTAAAAAGGTTAATGTTGAAGATGGCATTACTACAATTGCAAATCTACATCATGTTGATTTAGCTCTAAAATACGCAACGAGAATTGTTGGTGTTCGTGATGGTAAAATAGTTTATGATATAGAAGTAAATTCTAAAAAAGGTACTGACATTATAGATGATTTAGAAAAAGTTTATGGTCGTCCTATAGGGAACCAAGACTATGTTGGGGAAGAATAATGTCTAAGGATTCTAATGAAAAAATTGTCTTAAAAAAACCATTGCGATTTAAATTTTATTTTACCATTGGGGTTGTTGTTTTTTTAATTTTTGGTAGTGCACTTTTTGCTGGATTTAATATTATTGAAGTGTTAAGTAATTTAGATCAAACATTTAGGTTATTAGATAAATTGTTTTTACCACCCGCATGGGATTATACATCAAGAATTATTGCTCCTTTGTTTGAAACGGTCCAAATGGCAATTGTAGGATCATTTTTAGGAGCATTAGTTGCATTTCCTGTTTCTGTACTTGCTGCTGACAATTTTATTGAAAACAAATTTGTAAATACACCTGTAAGAATTGTCTTAAATATATTTAGAACAATTCCAGCACTTGTACTTGCAGCGTTATTTGTTGCAGTATTTGGGATAGGTTCTTTTGCAGGTATTTTGGCCTTATTCATTTTCTCTTTTGGGCTTATTTCTAAATTAACTTATGAGTCTATTGAAGCAATTGACTATGGTCAAGTAGAAGCAATTAAATCTTTAGGAGCTAATAAATTTGAAATATTAAGATATGCAATTGTTCCTCAAATCTTACCACAATTTATGTCTTATACACTTTATGCATTTGAAGTAAATGTTCGTGCAGCCGCTGTTTTGGGTTATGTTGGAGCTGGTGGTATTGGTCAAACCTATGAAAGAAATTTGGCGATGAGATATTTTGACCGTGTAGGAATGATTATTATCGTTTCCTTTTTTGCAGTACTAATCATTGATGTTATTTCTCGTAACATTAGAAAGAGGTTGGTATGATGCAAACACTTGTCAGTAATATACCAGATAAACCAAAAGCAAATAAACTATATAAAACATTAATCTTTATAGCTGTTTTGAGTATCATAATTTGGGCTTTTGATGGTTTAAATTATAAAGGTATTATGGAAACAGCGAGCGGTACATTTTCAGGAATGCTAGATGGATTTTTTAATCCTGATATAGAATATATTAAGGACTCAACTGTAGATGGTTTGTTAAATGCAGTATTAGAAACTATCGCCATTGCGATTAGTGGTACATTTGTTTCGGGAATTTTAGCCATTCCTTTCGCTCTTTTTGCTTCACAAAACATTGTTGGAGAAAAAGTATCTAAGGTAGGTAAGTTTATTATTACAATGATTCGTACATTCCCTGAATTGATTTTGGCATTGATCTTCATCTCAGTTGTTGGGCCTGGTGCGCCTGCAGGTATTTTAGCACTAGGTATACACTCTATTGGAATGTTAGGAAAATTATATAGTGAGTCAATCGAAAGTATGGACATTGGTGTCAAAGAAGCAATTGAATCATGTGGCGGTAATAAAAGTGAAGTGTTGTTTAGAGCCGTATTGCCTCAAGTAGCACCTGAATTTTTAAGTTATACTTTGTTCCGTTTTGAAATCAATATGCGTGCAGCTGCCACTTTAGGACTTGTTGGAGCTGGTGGGATTGGTGCGCCGTTAATATTTGCTATTCGATCTCGAAGATGGGACAGAACATTTACAATAGTTATTGTTTTGATTATAACTGTTACGATTATAGATTTTATTTCAGGAAAAATAAGAAAGAAACTTGTATAGTAGGTTTTTTTATAGTAACATTCATTGTAAATGCTGAAAAGGTCTTAGTTAAAGGAAATACTCATGTATTTCCTTTTTGTTTTAATTAGATGTAACGAATCGCATTGATTCAATCAATCAAATTTATGAATACAAAACCTATCCACCTACCTATGGTAGGTTTTTTTATAGTTTTACTAGTAGATTGCAATTTAATTTTAGAATTATTAAGTTGTGTTAATTAGAGCATATTAAAGATATCTATTTAATGGTATAATTTAATATAAAGGGGGAATCTATGAGACTAATTTATGCATTTAAGCATTTAATTAAGAATTATAAACATATTATGCCGACTTATATACTTTCGGTCCTTGGCTTGCTTATTGTTTCCCATCTTGCGCCTGTTATTGGAACGATATTGATTTTACCAATAAGTATTGGTGTAGCGAGAGTTATGATTAATGCTGCAGAAGAAGAAATCAATATGATGAAATTACCAATTTTTCTTGGTTTTAAACCCAAATTTTATATTAAAAATCTAATATTTTTGGGATTAAGACAAATATTAATTTACCTTCCTTTAGCCATAGGTGCTTTAGTATCTGTGTATGTTTTCGACATATTTAATGAATTAGAATTTGACATTAGTGTTGCTATAGGAAATATAGTTGTTTTTGCATTACCCGCAGCCATCATATCATTAATGTTTGCGATGGTACCGTATTTAATTGCTGATGAGCGATTTGATCAACGCAAACATAATCCACTGAAAGTTAGTATAAAGATTATGCATGGCAATTATATAAGGTTAATACTTGTTAGATTATTATTTGCTCCTTGGATTGCTTTACAATCATCTGGGATAATATATTTGCTTTTAACTTATTATAATAAGTTGTTCGGAGGTAATCCGCCCCAGGGCTTTTTAAGACCGGCATTTTTTATTACGCCTTTAGTTATCTTGTTCATTATGCCATGGTATCAAATGGTCCATGCTGAGCTATATGCAAAGTTAAGACATAAAGTAAGCGATTATTATTAGAAGTACTATAAAAAAATTATATTTTAAATGTGAATACAAAATGAAGGTGTTTAAAGTAACTAATAAAATTAGTAATTAATAATAATTTTAAATTTGATCTTAGGAATAATACAAGATTTTGATATAATAAACAGTATAGATTACGAGATAAGAGGTGCGATGATGAGTATAGTTGAATATAGTCCTAAGTATGCTGCTTCGGTTGCGGATATGTGGAATAAAAGTAGCTCAAATTGGGGAAATCATGATGAATATAATACAGAACAAGATGTGTTAGATTCTGAAAAGAATTCAGGGAATATAAAAGTATTTTTAGCAGTGGATAAAGGCGAAGTTATCGGATATTGCAGCCTATCTGAATATAAACAAGATGAAGGTGCGGCTTACCTTCCTTTAATCAATGTAAGACCAAATTACCAAGGAAAAAAGATCGGAAAAGCACTCTTATTAAAAATATTAGAAGAGGCTAATAAGTCTAAATGGCCAAGATTAGATTTATATACTTGGAGTGGTAATATTAAAGCAATGCCATTATATAAAAAATGTGGGTTTTTTTGGGAACGACGCAACAATTCAGTTCATTTAATGAATTTTATTCCTTATGTATATCAAACGGAAGCTTTAAAAATGTATATTAATCAACTTGATCTATACAAAGACAATATAAGAGACATTGATATGGATTGTGATGGTTTAGAAGAAAATGGATTTGATATATATTATTATTATTTTAAAAATGAATCAACATATTTAACTTTAGGTTTTGAAAAAACTGGAAGAGGATTAGTATATATAGATAGTCCAGACTATGAAATTCGATTAAATGTTCCTAAACATAAACTTGTTTATGATAGTGGATATGAAGCTAAATTAAAAATAGTAAACAAAACAAATAAAGATCTAAATATTGAAGTTGAAGGTATGAACAATAAGAATATCAATCATACGTATCATCAAACATATACAGTAAAAGATGCTTTGGAAATTAAAACTCCTTTTTTTGTTGGAGAATATCAGAAAACTCAAGACCCGGGGAAAACACATCCTAGTTTAGATATGAATGTTATTATAAATGGAAAAAAAGCTCATTTAAAATGTGGTATTCTTCCTAAGAGTCCAATAGAACTAAATTTAAAAGTAAATGAATACATTCATAAAAAAGAAGAATTATATAATGCTTTTTTAAATTTAGAGAATAATCTTGATAAAGAAGAGACATTTGAGATCTATTTACCAAATTCATTTATTCAATTCAAGGACAATATCAATATATCTTTGAAAAAAGGTGAAAAACGTTCACTAAAAATACCATACTCAATTAATCAGTTTGGTTTCTATAATGAAGAAGCTGTCGTTAAATATGGTGATACAATATTTAAAAAGGAAATCAAAGGGATATTTAAAGGTACTAAAGAAGAGTTTGTTTCAGATCTTGAAAAACAAGTACTTTTGGTTTCAGGCAATTCAATCATGACTTATCAAAAAGAAAGTCATAATATTAGTTATTCGAATACTTCTGAGTTTGATAGTGACTTAGCCTTTATGACTCCCAAGATAGGGTTGCCCTATAGCCTTGAATTTAATAATATAGAACCTGAGATTCTATTAGAATCTAAAAATCAAATGGCACTTTCTTTTGAAAGTCATTCATTTGAGAATGTTTTTTTGAACATCTATATTCAAAATAAATATGGTTTATTAGAAGTTGCTTATGAATTGGTCAACAAAGGTGAAAAAAGAGATTTATCTCTTTCTATTCCAATTGTAAAAAGCGTTAGTCATTCATATATTCCCTATCATTCAAGTATGTTGAAAATTGATGAATATGGTGGTTATATTGGAAATATAAACGCAGAGAAAGTTGATGAAAACTGGATATATAACGATAAACTAAAACAAGGGTTTTCTTGGCCTGAAGATATTCAAGTTAAGATTTCTGATTGGCATATGAGTTTTGATGTTGAATCTTTAACATTAGAAAAAAACGAAACTTATACGTTGAAGCCATTTGTTGTTTCTTATGTCCATCCGACACTAAAGGATTTTAGAAAATTTGTTGCTTCAAAAGATGATAAACATACAATTAATTACTTAGAATTAAATATTAATGACTTTAATCCATTTGTTGATGGCAAAGTAGAAGCAAAATTATTGAATCACAGAAAAGTTCAAATTAAAGGGACAATCACTAATGATAACTCAATATGTGATATTTCAGAATCACTACAAGTGAGCGATGGACTGCAAACATTCAAAATAGAATTAAGTGATCGTATCATTCATGAAAATAGATATTTGTTTAAACCAGCGGGTAATGTAAAGATGAATGAAAAAGATGGAATTTATACCATTGACAATGGTGTATTGATTTACAAAGCAGATATCAATCATTCTGACAGTGTTTTCTCTTTAATGTTTAATCAACATGAATGGATTGATTCAAATTACCCTGAACCTAAAGAGAGAGCATGGTGGGCTAGTTTTGTTGGCGGATTTACTCAAAGAATTTATGGCGTTCAAGATATTGTTGCAATTCAAGAACGTAGAGATATTGAATTAGTGAAATTGGAGGATAACTTTAAGAATCAATGGTATGGATTAAAAATAACCACCCATTATGAAAGTGATCCAGTTCTTAAAGGTATTTCTACAGTTAATTACATATTAACAATGCCAGGGTTACCATTGATACATAGATTCACTAATGTTATTAATGAAAGTGGAGCAGTTCTTCTTAATAAGAATATGCATAGAAGATATACACTAAAATTAGATGATTCTAGAGAGAAAATAAAATTTAATTTAAAAGATACCATTTATAAGGTTGGTGACCAAGCGATTGACATAAATATTAATCAGTTTTTATCACTTGAAAGTTCAAGAGCACACAAAGTGGTTTTCTATAGTAACAAAAATGATTTAATATTTGATTCACAAAAAGAGTATGTTATGGTCTTTTCATCAAAGAAAATGACAGTCCCTGATCGAGATAATAAATTGTTTGAAGGTGAATTTTTGTTATTTACTCAAGAGAATATAAAGAAAAGAGATTTAAGTTTATTTGATTATATAAGTTTCAATCTATAAAACAAGATACAATAAACAATATTTTTCTATTCACGAATCATCAGTAAATATATCACTGGATGTGACTAATCTTATTGACTCAATCAATCAAAATCAATGAATAAAAAACCTACCCCCCTACCTAACCTATGGTAGGTTTTTTTTATGTTTTGAGATGATAAGATAGTTGTGGTTTGAGAAAGGGGGACTAAATTATGCCAAATATACAAGATTATTTAAATCAATGGGGAGCTGTTATGTTCTTTGTTTTACTATATGGGAGTTTCTTAATATTTATTCCGTTTTATAAGAAAATGGACAAAAAACCAGCAGTTACATATTTAGCATTTATCATTGCATTTGCAATTGAAATGCACGGTATTCCTTTCAGTATGTATTTAATTGCATGGGGATTATTTGGAATCATATCATTATTATTAGCGTTGGCACTAATGGTCATTATATTATCTGGCATTGTCGCTTTAGTGTTTGTAATCATTAAAGAAGATTTTATTGCTAGTAAAATATTTAGAAAATCACTTTTATGGGGACTTGCATTACTAGTATTGGCAGCAACACAAGTATTAATGAGTGAGTATTATACATATATCCCAGAAACTTCAGAAATCGCTTATGAAGAAAAAGTCACACTAAATGACTCTGAACAATATATTACTGTTCGCGGGACAGATGAAAATAATCCCATTATTCTGTTTTTCGCTGGAGGACCTGGCGGATCACAAGTACAAGCAACCAGAGAACATTTAAAAGGCTTAGAAGAAGATTTTACGATTGTGACATGGGAATAACCTGGAAGCGGAAAAAGCTTTAGTGCGCGTAATATTTCTACATTGACGCTTGCTCAGTATGTTGAAGACGCTCATGCATTAACAGGGTATTTAAAAGAGTCATTTCAACAAGAAAAAATCTATTTAATGGGTGAATCATGGGGAAGTTATATAGCCATTGAACTTGCTACTCAATATCCAAACGATTATTTTTCAATTATTACAACAGGACAAATGGTGGATTTTGCTGAAACTGAACAATATTGTTATGATTTAGCACTTGAAATTGCAAGAGACAGTAATGATCAACAACAGCTAAAAGCTTTAGAAAACTTAGAAAGACCACCGCTAACTGAAGGCAATATATCACTTGAAGTTGGAACGTATCTAACATACTTGCATCAGTATATGGCCCATAGCGATGATATAAATAAAACTTCTTGGAATACATTTAATAGTTTATTTTCGCCGGAATATAGTATAAAAGACAGTATTAAATTTATGCGTGCATTATATTTTACGTTTAGCCAAGTTTATAAACAATTATATGATGTTGATTTAAGAGAGTCTCATACACAACTAGAGGTGCCAATACATATCTTGCATGGTAGACATGATATAAACGCTCCAGTTTATCTAGTTGAAGATTATTACCAACAAATTAGCGCTCCTGATAAAGCGTTAATATATTTTGAAGAATCAGGTCATAATCTTTGGATTACAGAACCAGAATTGTTCACAGATACTGTAAAATCACTTTTATTGAATTAAATTTAAAGCCGTATTTGTAAAAAGCAAATACGGCCTATTTAATATTCAATACTAGAATTATTTAGTTTTGTTGTATAATTACGACTTCTAATGGTAATAAAAAAAGGAAATAATTTTAGTTATTTCCTTTTTCATTCCCCATTAAATATTTCTATTCTTTTTGTTTGGTTTTATTAGAATACATGTCTTTTTCAGCTATATCAAGTAAATGGTAAATATCTTGATTTGATGTTTCTTTAAAGGAAGAACCAACCGCGAAACTAAGTTTAATATCATCGGCAGAATTGTTTTTGACGTAATTCTTAATTGTTTCTTTGTAATGGTTCAATTCCTTTTTGGTTGAATTATAAAATATAACAGTAAATTCATCCCCACCAAAACGACAAATTAAACCTTTGTCTTTAATAATATCTTTCAAGACTTGAGTCACTTTAATTAAAACATCATCACCTTTACTATGACCGAAAGTGTCATTAACTTCTTTTAAATTGTTTAAATCAATAAATAATAATCCAATATTTGGGATGTTTTCTTTTTCAATATTTTTGAATTGTTTATTCATGAATAAACGATTATATATATCTGTTAATGGATCATGGTAAGCCAGATAATTTAGTTGATTTTTTAATGTTATAAACTCATCTTTTTGGGATTGAAAGTGAATTTGAATCAATGACATTCCTATAAACAGACCCAACATTCCGAGAACTATATATCCCCACGGCATAAACCAAGTTTGTGAGCCTAAGAACGGATAGAAAAACGAAAATATAGAAAATATAACAATAATAATTCCTGTAATGTTACTGAAAATCTCTTTTTGTTTTGTGAACTTGACTCCGATCATAAAAAAGAGTACTGAAATAGTAAGAAAAGCAATTACAATAGACCATGCGACTAAATGCGTGAATATAGTTAATAGAATAATTGAAGAGTAGATTGTTAGCATTATGAATTTCAAGTATTTAGGTAAAGTGAATTTTAAAAATGAAGAACTTGCACTTAAAAACATATAAGCATAACTTACCAACAATAATGAGTATATACCAAAGATAAATTCCTCAAGAAGCTCATACGCGAGGAATAATGTTACATAAGCAAAAGTTAATAAAAGCCAAGCTTGACACCATTTTTTCAAGAATAATTCTTTATGCAAAAAATATAAATTATAGAAAAATATAGTCAATATAAAAGCACCTGAAAAATAAGCAATAGTAATTGTTATCATCATATCTACATTATTTCCAAACATGTTTGTATCTCCTCTCAAAATATACATAAGTAGTATAGCACAAAATGGGAATATATTTAAATATTGTCACTAGATGTATAGTGATAAAGATACTTTCAAACAAAATACATTTATCTTGCTTTTATTTAATATTGTGGTAGTATATTCAAGGCGATAGGAGTTGATGGTATGATTACAGTATCAAATCTTGAATTAATATTTCCGGATAAAAAAATATTTGAAGATGTAAATATACAATTTACAAAAGGAAACTGTTATGGGATTATTGGCGCAAATGGTGCAGGTAAATCCACTTTTCTTAATATATTATCTGGAGAAAAGGACTCAACAAAGGGATATGTAACAATTGAAAAAGGCAATCGTATGGCGGTTTTAAAACAGGACCACTTTGAATACGATGAATATAGAGTGATCGAAACAGTCATTATGGGACATAAAAGATTATTTGAAATCATTCAAAAAAAAGAAGAACTTTATGCTAAAGTTCCTTTTACTGATGAAGATGGGATATATCTTGCTGATTTAGAAGGGGAGTTTTCTGAATTAGATGGATGGACCGCAGAAGTTGATGCAGAAAAACTTTTAAATGGTTTAGGTGTTTCTAAGAATCTTTATGACAAAAAAATGAGTGAAGTACTTGGGAAAGATAAAGTAAAGGTTTTGTTAGCACAAGCTTTATTTGGAAATCCTAATATATTATTATTAGATGAACCAACAAACCATTTGGACTTTCATGCGATTAAATGGTTAGAAAACTTCTTACTTGATTATGATCAAACAGTGATTACAGTATCACATGATAGACATTTCTTAAATAAAGTATGCACACATACAGTTGATATAGATTATACAAAAGTGAAACTATACAGTGGTAATTACGACTTTTGGAGAGAATCATCAGAATTGGCACAACAATTAATGATAGAATCCAACAAGAAAAAAGAAGAAAAAATAAAAGCACTTCAAGCTTTTATTGCTAGATTTAGTGCGAATGCATCTAAGTCATCTCAAGCAACTTCAAGAAAAAAATCTTTAGAAAAAATTAATCTTGATGAGATTGTTCCTTCAAGTAGAAGATACCCTTATGTAGGATTTGAGATTCAAAGACTATTAGGGAAAGAAGTACTAGAAGTTAATAATCTTTCAGCGAGTTATAAAGGTAAGAAAGTATTTAAAAATGTATCGTTTAATATTACTCGTGGAGAAAAAGTAGCGATAACAGCATTAAATGATTTGGCGAGAACTGTATTACTTAAAGTGCTTGCTGGAGATATTAAACCTGATAGTGGTACTATCAAATGGGGACAAACCGTTTCGACAGCTGTTCTTCCAGCAGATAATACCCAATATTTTAAAAATAATAATTTAAATCTTGTTGATTGGCTAAGACAATATTCTAAAGATCCAGCAGAATCATATATTAGAGGTTTCTTAGGTAGAATGTTATTTTCTGGAGATGAACCTCTTAAACAAGTTAAAGTATTAAGTGGTGGAGAAAAGATGCGCTGTATGCTTTCTAAATTAATGATGGCTCAAGCCAATACATTACTCATTGATCAACCGACTAACCATTTGGATTTAGAAGCGATTCAATCAGTTACTCAAGGCTTAACAAATTTTAAAGGCTCTTTATTAATTGCGTCACATGACCACACACTGTTGTCTAGCGTCACTAATAAAGTCATAAAATTATTGGACGATGGAGTCTTTGTCTATAATGGTTTATTTGATGATTATTTAGAATTGAATTTATAAATACGAGTTTAGCAATGAACATGTTGCCTGTAGACTCGTATTTTTTTTAACTTTATATTATCGCTTTCTATAATTAAAATAAAAACATAACTCGATATTTAAATTGAAAACTAAATAACGAGTTATGTTTTGTTTATGTAAATGTAATATACGAAATTTAATAGTGTTGTTTTCTATTAATCATTAACATGAAAAGAAATTTTTGCAATAACGAGGTACTTTTCAATCTTGTTGTTGTTTACAGAACCTTTAAATTCTTTGATATAGATGCTTTTAATATTCTTGATTGTTTTTGATGCTTCTTTAATAGCGTTTTGTGCTGCATCTTCCCAACTTTTTGTAGATTCTGCGATTACTTCTATGACTTTAACAATTCCCATTTTTATGTCTCCTTTATTACAAATTAGAAAGGATTTATATTGTGTCAAATGACACAGAGGAAATATTGCCTTTCTTAGTTTAAATATAGCATATATACTTTATCATATCAATAATTCTAATAAGGATAGTTATGTTCTAAGACTGTTTGTGATATTTTAACTAATAATAATCATTGTTTGTGTTAAAAATAAAACAAGTTAGTGACATATGAATATTTTATGTTATAATTAATTAATAATTTAAAATACCAAGGTTATAGATTTGTTGTCTTATATATTGAAAAAAATGATTTTAGAATATAATGTTAAAGGATGCCGAGTTCGACACCCTTTTCATATTATATATATAATAAATTTTGGAGGACAATATGGAATTGTATGAAATTTTTACCCATTTAATTCTGACATTGGCAATGTTATTGGTAGTCGTGCTCATTGCACGGAGTGTTGTTGCAGGTTCAAAATACTCACCAATCTTGATTATCGTTGTTTTTGGATTAACTTTGGGAATGGTATTGGAAGTAAGTGGTTTAGCACAACCAGGACTCGAGGAGTTTCCGATTATTGGTTTAACTGGTGGTACAACGATCATTGCTTTGATTGCCACATTCTTTACCGGTGGACAAAAACTTAGAAATACGTTTTGGAAACCAAAAATACCTAAAGAAGATGACGTTGTTTTAAATCAAGAAGAAGTCATCTTAGGAACCAAAGGCACACAATTGATATTTTTAACAAGATCCTTTTTTATTCTTGTTGGTATTATATCGATTTATCGGATAATCTTTCCTCCTCAAGGTAACTTGGACGAATTTTATCCATTATTGGCATTCTTTGGTATTGCTGTATCAATTATATTAATTGATAGTAAAGCGAAAATTGATAACAAAAGACATTATCTAATGCGCGGATTTACGGAAATTATTGTGATTATCGTTATCCTTGTTATAGGGCATCTAATTTCTGAATGGATTAAACCAATTATTGAATTGCCGCAAATATTCTTTGCTATGTTATTGGCGAGTGGTGCTGGTATGTACTTTAGTGATTGGAGAGCGGGTCCGACTATGCGTGCTTTATTATTTGGTGGGATTCCAATTGTTCTAGCGGGTGTATTCATCGTTGGTGGAACAAGATTACTTGAAGCATTTACATTAGATGGCATGCTACAAGTTATGTCTTATGGATTCTTCGGTCAACTATTTTGGATGTTTGTAGGTATTAGTTTGCTTGTTTTCATTGGGAAATCAAATGATGTTGATATACTTGCTCCAGGTATGGCTGGTAGTTTATCACATAGTGGATTAACAGGTGCTTGTACAGCTGGGGATATTGGAGAGGTCGCCAAAGAACGTGCACCTATCATGATCAATATTCCATTCTTTGGACATTTATTTGTTTTTACGATTTTAGCGATTAGTGTTTCGAGAGGCAGTTTGTTGGTTATTCCAGGATTGCTTGTTGTTGTATTAGGAATCGTATTCACATACTTCGCGTTAACGACTTTACGTAATGCGTTTGGCGATGAGAGAAAAGAAATTAAGGGATTAATTTTATTTTCTATCGGATGGCAGTTAATTGCTGTATTTGGCGGATTTACATTGCTTCATTTCGCTGGAATGGATTTGGAAAATGCTGCAATGGCAAATAGTAGTGCAATTTCTCACTTCGGATTATTTGCTGCTGTACAGGGTGGAATGTTTGAGCCTGTAAATGCAAGTATTAGTTCACCTGCTTTAATTAACTTTATCTTTGCGATGCCATTCTTGATCCATCCACTTGTCTTTGGTATGTTTGGTAAAGCAATGACGAATGATGGCAAAATGCCCACAAAAGCTTTAGCTGTATTAGCGATTATCGGTGTAATCGGAGTTTTATTCTCATTGATTATTTTATAAAAAATTAAGAAATTGAAACTTATTGATTAGAAAGTGGCATATCAGGTATTTCTGATATGCCTCTTGTTATATATGTTGTTATGAATTTGAGTCAAAGGATAATGATTGTTGTTTGAGTGTTGATTTTTGATATTGTTCTTCGATTTGTGAAACCAATTGATTGAAATGCAGTTGATTAAACATATCATCAACTTTAAGGTATAATACTTTCTCTTTAGGAATGTTATATTTATTGAAGACCTTTTCTAATACCTTTCCATAATTTTTATAATGGAATTTTAGATAGTCAAATTGACCTTTTTCTAAAGTGCGTGATCTTTTTTTAACATTATCGAATAAACTTTCTTCGTCTCGAACAAGTACAATGTGGATATCTAAATCAGGGATTAATTTCATATGTGCATTTGCAATTTTATATGTTAATTCAACTTCTTCATCAGTCATCATTTCTTCTTTTTTTAATAATTCCGCAAAGATTAAATTTGAAAACATTGTTGAATCACATATTAAATAGGGTTCATCTTTTGTTTTCCACATAGATAAAAATAATTCACTATAAAATGCACTTTGAGATACAAGTGCAAACTTCTTTTTATCAGCGTAAAAAAGCGGTAAGAAAGGGCTGTTTTCTACAGGTTCTTTGACTAATGGCACATTATAATACGATGATAATAAATGTGCTAATGTTGATTTTCCACTTCCGATAGGACCAATAATTCCAATTCTCATAAATTTCACCTCATTATATTATGATATGATTATATAGTGTATTTCTGATATAGTCAAAATAATTGTTGAATTTTATTTCAATTTTTTAAAGGAATTATTTTGGGCTTTAATATTCGTATAAGAAGTAAAAATATTATTTTTTGCATTTTTGATATAAAAGATGGTAATATAAATACTAATTTAAGATATCATATTAGAGAGAAAGAACTAATAATTTTATGATTAAGATATATTATGTACAAGGAGACTAAAAGAATGAGAACATATATTGATAAATTGAATGGTGGAACCATATTTATAAAAAATGATGATAAAGAACAATTATTATTCAAAGGATACCGTGATTATGCAAATCAATTACTAATTGATAGTGAGACAAGATTTCCAACCGCTTCTGCAGGTAAGTTTTTTGTTGCGATTGGTATCATGAAGTTAATAGAAGATAATCGGTTAACGCTTGATTCGACAATTGGAGATATTTTGTCTATTGATTTACATCAAATTGATAGAAATGTTACTGTTTATGAGTTATTAACACATACATCTGGAGTGCCTAATTATTTTAATGAAGATATTTTAAGTGATTATAGCGAATTATGGGAAGATTATCCTAATTACAAAATCAGATCATCAAAAGATTTATTGCCTTTATTTATAAATAAAGAAATGCAATATCCAAGAGGTGAACGATTCGCTTATAATGATAGTGGATTTGTTCTTCTAGGATTAATCATTGAGGCTTTAACCAATCAATCTTTTGATGTTTATTTAGACAATATAATATTTAAACCATTAAATATGTTAAACACCGGATATTATGAGTTAGACAGATTACCTAAAAATTGTGCAAATGCTTATATATATGATGACAAAACAAAAACCTATTATACAAACATTTATAGTGTAGATGTTAAAGGCACAGGTGCTGGTGGGGCTTTTACAAATGCTTTGGATATTCATAAATTATGGAATGGTTTATTTAATTACAAAATATTAAATAAGAAAAGTGTTTCTGAACTAATAAAGAAACAAGTTGATTTAGGTGGTTATGGTTATGGTCTTGGTGTTTGGATTGATGAACAAGATATTCCGTATTTTGTCGGAGAAGATCCTGGAGTCACTTTCTTTAGTTGGTATAATATTCATAAAAAACAAATGTTAACAATAATCAGTAATTATCGAGATGATGTTTTTACAATTTCTATGGATATAAAGAAAGCGCTAGCGAATCAATAAGAATATTTGGCGTAATATTTTAGTTTCAAAATAAAAAGACACAACAGTTAAAATATTGTTGTGTCTTTATTAGATTTATTGTTTATGAAAACTTGTCATAATAAACATTATCAGAACTGATATCATGTTTATTTAATACTTCGATACAGGCATTGATCATACCTGGAGAGCCACATAAATATGCTTCAGAATCGCTTAAATCATCAGAATACTTATCCACAACTTCGGTGATAAGGCCAACATCGCCTTTCCAATTATCTTCAGGTAATGGGTCAGATAAAGCTGGAATGTATTCAAAGTTTGGATATTCTTTAGCGAGTTCGACAAACTCTTCTGTATAATAAAGGTCTTTTTTAGAACGTGCTCCAAAGAAATATTTTACTTTTCTAGGCATACCTTGATCTTTTAAATAATGAAGAATTGATCGGATTGGAGCTTTTCCTGATCCACCTGCAATACAGATGATATCTCTATCAGAATCTTCTTGAAGGTAGAAGTTTCCATAAGGACCTGTAACAATCACTTTATCGCCTAGTTGTAAAGCACGATGAACGAAAGTGGTTGCTTTTCCTTTAGGTACCATACGAATAATAAGTTCAATTTTGTGTGTCATGCTTGGATTTGAAGCAATTGAATATGCTCGAATTATATCGATTCCAGGTACTTTAAGTTGTGCATATTGACCTGGTTTAAATGACATGCTTTTAGGTTCAATGAATTCAAACTGAACAAGCTTGATATCATATGTCAAGTCCTCGATATTGATGACCTCACAGTGATACTCTTGTGCATTCAACATAGATTCTGGTATTGCGATTTCGATATTATCTGCGACTTTAACCTGACAAGATAAGCGAACATTATCTTGCTTTTCTTGGTCGGATAAGAAGGGTTCTTCCATAGGTTTAACATCTCCGCCACCTTTAATCACTTGGACTTTGCAAAAACCACAAGTTGCTTTTCCACCACATGCAGAGGGGATAAATATTTTATTGTTTGATAATATGTTTAATAAAGTGTCTGTGTCTTTGACTGGTAAGGCTTTATCCTTATTGATCGTAACAGTTTTCATTTTATTTCCACCCAATAGAATATTGGCACCGATTAACAATAAGGTGATGGTTAATAATATACCAACAATAATCAATGGGATAAACACATTAATAGCTAAAAGTAAATTCATCATCATACCTCCTAAAAGAATGATAAACCAGTAAAGCCAATAAACGCAAGTGATAATATTCCTAATACAATAAATGCGATTGCTTTACCAGTTAATCCTCTTGGAAGATTACTGAATTTGTTAATTTTTTGTCTAATTCCCGCTAATAGAACAATAGCGATCATCCAACCAACTCCTGCTGAGAATGAGTAAGCAGCAGTTTCAACAAAAGTATAATCTCTATTTACAAAGAATAGTGAGACTGCTAGAACAGCACAGTTAACAGTGATTAGTGGCAAGTAAATACCAAATGCATTATAGAGTTTTGGTGAAAACTTTGCCAAAAACATTTCTAAGAATTGGACTGTTGCAGCTATTGTAATAATAAATACTAATAAAGATATTTGTGTTGAGTTTGTGCTTTTTAATAACATATAGATTGGCCAATTGATGATTCCGGTTAATGTCACAACAAATATAACTGCATAACCCATACCTTTAGCATTTTTAACTGAGGTTGAGATTGCAATAAGAGGACACATACCCAAAATATAAATTAAGGCGATATTTTGATCTGTCAATGACGAGACAATAATTTCAATTATATTTTCCATAAAATTCTTCCTTTCAATGTTTTAGACATTATAATGTTTGTTCTGGTTTTTCATAGTAATGAATTAATTCTCGTACTACCCAAATGAGTAATGCGAGTACAAAGAAACCACCAGGGGCCATTGCCATAACAACCCATCTTTCCCAAGTTGGAGCCATTACTTGCATATTAAGAAGTGTACCAAACGCGAGCACTTCACGAATGGCAGCGACAGTCACTAAAACAAATGTGTATCCCATTCCACTTGCAAATCCATCAATGATAGAATATTTTACAGGATTTTTTGCAGCGAATGCTTCTTGACGTCCCATCACAATACAGTTTGTGATAATTAAACCTACATAAGCACCTAATGCATCAGCGATTTGCATGAAGTATGCTTGTAAAAAGGCTTGGACAGAAATAGTGAAAGTAGAAATAACAACCATATAAGTTACCATTCTCACTTTCTGAGGAATGATATTTCTAATTAGTGAGATGGTTAAAGAACTTGCCATAATAACAAATGTTACACCTAGTCCCATTGCAATAGCATTTTCAACTTTATTACTAACAGCTAAAGCTGAACAAATTCCTAAAACTGCAACAACTATAGGATTGTTTCTAGAAATTCCATCTCTTAAAATATTGAACCATTTTGTATATTTAACACGAATAAGTTTCATAATTTGCCCCCTACTCAGCTAGACTTTGCCAAGCTGCTTTTGCTTGTACATAGTCATCGTTTAGAAATGCTTGGAATCTTTTAGAAGTGTTGGTTGCACCAGTTATTGCATCTATTTCATTATCCATATTAGGTGCAGGATCCTTATTTAATTGGAAATCAGGATCAAATACTTTTCCAACAAAGGTTTGTAAATATTGCGTTTCAGCAATAACACCACCTAAACCTGGGGTTTCTTCTTGTTGTAATATAGATACATTTACAATGGTTTCAAAATCATCTTGTAAAGTTAATATACCTTCGATTGGTCCCCAAACTCCGTTCCCAGAGATTTCAAAACTAATTGATCCGGTATCTGGATTTACATAGAATGTCCAATCGTCAACTGTAACGATATCAATTTCCGTATCAAATGTGTCGTTGATTGAAGCCAAAGCATATGGAATATTATTGGCTTCTAATATAGCGATTTTGATTTTAGCATCTTGATTGTTTTGGATTCTCTCTGCAGTTAAAGCATCGACGCCAAGAATAACACCAGAAGTAAATAAAGACATCACAATTACAAATAAGATTATTTTTAGATTGTCTCTCATTGTACAACCTCCTCAACCAATTCGTCATTAGAATCGTTTTTATTAAACATATCATCAATAAGCGGTGCGATTGCATTCATGATAATGATTGCGAAAATGACCCCTTCTTGAAATGTTGCAAAATTTCTTATTAATACTGTGAAGAATGCTAAACCTATTCCATAAAGAATTCTTCCTTTGTATTGCAAGGGTGCTGTGACTGGATCTGTCGCAATAAAGAATGCTCCAAATAATAGTCCACCTACAAATAAAGATAAAAATGGATCTGGAAAAACATCAGGTAAAGCCTTGTTACCAATTGCTGTAAAAATAAATACAGAACCTAAATAGAAAAGTGGGATACGCCAATCAGCGACTTTTAATAGAATTAAAATGATACCTAAAATGATGATTCCTAATCTAAAAGTTTCACCAAACGCTCCCGGAACATTACCCATAAGCAAATCGCTCATTGAATAGGTAAAATCTCCACCTCCATTAAGCATTGTTAACGGTGTCGCACCAGCAAACCCATCGATGGTCGGATGAATCCATTCAGCAGCTGTAATCATTGAAGGAAAAGATATGGTAATAAATAAAACCCCTACAATAGCAGGATTAAAGATATTTTTTCCTAAACCTCCAAAGATGGCTTTTCCAAAAAATACGCCAAATACTGTAGCAACAGCAACAACCCATAGTTTAATTGTGGGTGGAACCATTAAAGTAACAACTAAAGGAGGTACTATCCAAGATATATCAAATTCAGTTTTTCTCACTTTAGCGAAAATGAATTCAATCAAGCCACCTGAAATTAAAGCAATAAGAGCGACAGCGAATACGTAAACACCGTATAAAAAAGCTGATGCAATTATCAAAATAACAAGACTGGCTGAAAAAATTAAAAGATTTTTATTGCTTGGTACATTCGGTGATGTTAAATGCATTTCTTGACTCATATTGTTCCTACTTTCCTAGTTATTTTAAAACTATTATGATTTAATTTAATGTTGATATTTATTACATGTAAATTATCAAAAACAGTTTGATTTTGATGAAGTTTCTTTTGTTCAATTTTTGTTCAATTTTTGATAAATTACATTTAATATTAAAGTTGTTAATATTGTTTCTTTAATTAAATGAATGCTTTTTATAGTAAAACAAGTAATTTTATTGGTTCAATAAAATATCTCGAATTTCACTGAATTAGTTTTTTTAAAATATATGCATGTATACTTTCATGGACCCTCCCTTAAAAAATATTATAGCATTATTTTTTTTGATTTGTTATTGATTATAAAAAAAATCTTGAACAAATTACCTATTTTTTAAATGTTTTAGTATATAATATGTACTAAATTGATAACAATAATGAAATTATATAATTATTGTATTTTTATGTGTTTATAATTTAAAATGTTTAACTCCAAGCAACAATAGATTGTTATGATATAATTTACATGTTAGTCCCATTTAAAGGAGCGTAAAATGAAAAAATTTTTGATTTTATTATTATTTACCATAACTATAATCCTTGTGAGTTGTTCTGATGATATAACGACTATAACAAGTGATGTTTTAACAACAGATAATATGACAACAGAAGAAGCACAGACTGAGACACCAACGACTGAGACACCAACGACTGACACACCAACGACTGACACACCTACTGACTTACCTAGCACGGTTTCTCCAACCACAATTACGCCAACCACAGAAGAACCATCAACTACAGTGATAGATGAAATCGATATTGTTGAAGGGATTGAGGATCAGGAAATTATTGTGAATCATTACTTTAACCCTATGATGGATATCGTGGCTTTATCGACTCAAGGTAAAGATATTTCTTCTTACATGAAAATTGTTGGGAGTGTAGATTATGGTATGATAGGTGAATATCAGTTAACCTATCATTTAAGTTATAAAGATGATGTCTTTTCAAAAACTATTACCGTGACTGTCGTGGATGGCAATTATGTATCGCCTGCTGGGTCACGTCCAAATGGTTTAAGTGGCAGTATAATATTAGGAGAAGGTTCTTATTATACAGGACAAGATGCTTCAATATCCCATCCTAGAAATCCTGGATATCTTAAAAGTAATTTATTGAATGATGCCATTCCATCAAGTGGATGGTGGACAACTTTACTTGCAGAAAACTATGGTGCTAGTAATGGTATTTATACCAATCCACTTCGTACAGCATTTTCAAATGAAGGCTTAGAAATTACGAATCCATTGGATGGCTTCGTACAATATTGGAATCCAGAAGGCTATCAAACTATTGCTCAATTTCCAATTTCTCTAAAGGATTCATATTTAAAATCAAGTGATTTGAACGCAGGCTATATGACAGAAGTGATCGATTATTCTGATTCATATGTAAAGGTTGCGATGAAGAATAGTCTTGATGGTGAAGACGAAATGGTCATCACTTTGGTACAGGGTTCTCCATATATTTTTGCAGAAACTGCTAATAAAAATGCACTCACATTAACAATGGATTCTACAGTGACAATTGAGTACTATGATCTATTTGGAACACAAATAACAAGTAATTCATATGATGGGAATGCCATTATAGTTAAAATGGTCCAAAGACATTCTGGCTATGATACATCTCCACCGGCTAATGTTGGGCAACCGCAGTATACAGATAAATACTACTTGGTTAATGTCCCTGATAATTCTTCATTTTCAATCGCCACGAATGTATTGTCAATGAATTTAGGTGATGGAAATTATATTTCAATTGTTGCAATTAATGATTTATCAGAAGCAGAGTTTTATCACAATCATGCTTACACATTGATTACAAATACATCAATTGATTATGAAATTGATTATGAAAACAGTTTGGTGTATACAAATTATATGATTGCATCTCAACGTTTAAAAGAAAGTGTAACATCTGACCCTCTATTGGCATTAATGCCTCATCATTATAAATATAGCGACGTTTCATTAACAGATTATAGTTATAGAACAGTGAGAGGTACATTAAGAGTAATGGAGGGCAATTATTTTCAAACAGTTTTATCCTTCAACGGATTACTACCTGGTTATACATTACCTGATAATGCTGAAATGAGTTTGAGTCTAACCAAAACATATTTAGAAGATTTGGACTCAAGAACTGAGGTTACGGATACAGAAAACTTTTTAAATGATGAAGGCCCTTATTGGAATTCAAAAGCATTATATCCATTATCTCAAGGATTAATTATTGCTGATCAATTGGGTGAAACTGCATTAAAACAATCTTTCATTGATAAGTTAAGATATTTGTTATCAGATTGGTATAGTTATAGCGGGATTACAGACGAAAAATACTTATTCTATAATAATGCTTGGGGAGGTGTTTATTACTCAAATGATGATTTTGCAACAGCAAG
>JAQIBJ010000051.1 GCA_027859085.1 Mycoplasmatota bacterium | reverse complement strand
GGTGTTCCAATAAATCCACCAACAAATACGTTATCCGGGTAGTCATAAATGTCTTTTGGTGCACCAACTTGTTGAATATATCCATCTTTCATAACAACAATTCTACTTGCCATTGTCATCGCTTCAATTTGGTCATGGGTTACATAAACCGTTGTTGTTTCAATTTTTTTATGAAGTTTAATGATTTCTCCACGCATTTGCACACGTAATTTCGCATCAAGGTTTGATAATGGCTCATCCATTAAGAAAACTTTTGCATTTCTTACAATCGCACGTCCTAAAGCAACACGTTGTCTTTGTCCACCAGATAATGCTTTTGGTTTACGATCTAAATACTCAGTTAAACCAAGAATAGATGCAGCATTTCTAACTTTTTCATCAATCATGTCTTTTGGTTCTTTTCTTAATTTTAAACCAAACGCCATGTTATTGTAAACAGTCATATGTGGATATAATGCATATGATTGGAAAACCATCGCAATATTTCTGTTTTTAGGTGCAACATCATTGACCAAAACATCGTCAATGTATAGATTACCTTCTGTAATTTCTTCAAGTCCAGCAACCATTCTTAAAGTTGTTGATTTCCCGCATCCTGACGGTCCTACGAAAACAATAAATTCTTTATCTTTAATCTCTAAATTAAAGTCAACAACTGCAGGTGGATCACCTGGAGTATAAATCTTTTTAATATTCTTAAATGTTAATGTAGCCATTAAACCACTCCCTTATTTTTTTAATCTTATTATACGTCTTAATCGAAAAATAATCTATAGTCAAAGTGCACAAATTATTCATCAAATATATTGACAAAAGCTCTCAAGCCTCTAAAAGTTTTAACGTTAATATCTGTTTTATTCTTAATTTTATCTAAACGATAATTTAATGAGTTGCGATGTAAAAAAAGCTTCTTAGCTGTAATTGAAAAATTCATATTAGATTTTGCTATCATAAGAATTGTTTTGATATAATCTTGACCTAATAGTCCAACGAATTGTTTTTTTAAATAATCTCTTTTATTCCGATAATGTCCCAGTTCAATTATAAAACTAGTGACATCATATGCTCTATGATTCAATAAAGTAATGTTATCAAATATCACTTCTTCAGGTATAAAATCTAATACTTTTTCATGTATATAAAGCAATTTCGTGTCCACATTGAAATCACTAACGATTGATGCATGTATCATATTAAAATCAACCAATTCTTCGTTCACAGATAGGCTCATTGAAATTTTCAACATGTTATCATTCAATAAATGTATCTCAGTATTATTTGATAATTTATCAAATATTTCAACTAAATCTTCTGTAATTTTATTTTGATAAATATATATATGATAAATCATAATCTTCTCCTTAAGAGACTTCATCCACCACTTCTATTTTTTTTGAAATCAAATCTCTTGAATTTGGACCTACTTTCACTTTATATTTTCGATGTTCTGCGGTCCATTCCATATTCAAATTAAAAGCTCTAAAGTCCTCAATTGATAACTCAAATTCAATGATTTTCTTTTCAAATGGTTTAAATGTAACTCTTTTAAATGATTTTAATTCATTCACTGGTCTTGAAACACTATATGTTATTGCTTCAATATAGCATTGAACAATTTCATCAACAGCATATTGGTTATCGTTTTCAACTGTTACTTTTATACTTAGTTTATCATATTTTTTGAATATTTGTTTATCAATTTCAAAATCAAGATATTTAATATTACCATAAGACAATCCATAACCAAAAGGATATAATGGTTCATTAGGACAATCTATATATCTTGTATTGTAGCGATATTTAGGTCTTTTTTCATCATATGGTCTACCTGTATTATAATGATTGTAGTAGATCGGAATTTGACCTTCATGATATGGTAAAGTCATTGTTAATTTAGCACTAGGACTCACCTTGCCAGTTACTAAATTATAAATTGCATTACCCGTTTCCATACCAGGTTGATAAGCATATAAAATTGCTTTAGCATATTGATGATAATGACTGATGATTAATGGCCTACCAGCAAAAACAATCAATACGATATTTGGATTAATTTTTCTTATGGAATCAAAATATTCTTTTTGAGTTTTATCCAAATATATATTTGCTTTACTATTGCCTTCTCCCGCATGAGATCCAGGTTCACCTAAAGCCATCAAAATAATATCAGCGTTTTTAACATTATCTTTTGTTTCATCATTCATATTGCTATAGTTACTGTTTATAAATGCCTCTTTTATGCTTGTGACATCATCTTTTTTACATAAAGCTGCCCATTCACCAATAACATCTTTAGAATCAACGTATGGCCCACATAACACGATTTTCTTATCTTTAGATATTGGTAATATTTGGTCATTCTTTAACATAACAATACTTTTTTCTGCAGCTTCTCTTGCTAGTTTTACAGTAGATTCATTTAATAAATATTGATTACTATTTTCATATAGGTATGCATAAGGTTTGTCAAACAATCCCAGTTCATATTTTAAAGAAAGCATTCTCTTTACAGATTCGTTAATATCATTTTCTGATACTGTCTTTTCTTGAACCAATTCATTTAAATGTTGAATGTACGATTCTGAAACCATTTCATGATCTAGTCCTGCATTAAAACACTGTTTTGCAACATCTTTTAAATCATCTGCTATTTTATGATTGATGATTTCTTCAGTTGATGTATAGTCTGAAATCGTGACACCTTTAAACTTTAATTCATCTCTTAATATGTCTTTTAATAATGTTTTGTTTGCTGTTGCAGGCACATCAAAAACAGTATTGAAAGATGTCATAATCATAGATACATTTGCATTAATTGCGGTTTTAAACTGTGGTAAATACATATTATATAAAACCCGTTTTGATATATCAACGGTATTGTATTCTCTTCCGGCTTCAACGTGACCATAACCAATAAAATGTTTTGCGCAAGCAGCAACAGAATCACTATTGGATAAATCATTTTGTTGATAACCCTCTATATATGCTTTACCTAGTATACTTGATAAATATGGATCTTCACCATTACTTTCCATCACTCGACCCCATCTTGGATCTCTCACTAAATCTAACATTGGTGAAAATGTTAAATGCAAACCTCTATGAGAAGTTTCATAAGCAATTGCTTTAGCAATCTTTTTTACCAGTGTTTCATCCCAAGTATTTGATAAAGCTAAGTTAATTGGAAAAGATGTTTTATAGCCATGAATAACATCAAAAGCAAAAAGCAATGGAATACCTAAACGACTTTCTTCAACCGCTGTTTTTTGAAGTTTTCGAATAACATCTTCATCATGAACACTCAATATTGAACCAACCATTCCGCCTTTAATGCGTTTGATTGTTTGACTTGAATCAAAACTATGACCTGTCACAATATCACTAAAATAGGGCGCTTGATAAAGTTGCCCTATTTTTTCATTTAATGTCATTTTAGATAATAGACTATTTACTTTTTCTTTGATTAACGCTTTATCTGAATAAGTCATATATTCCCTACTTTATTTTTCTTGAATCTTAATTGATTGAATCACAAACTGTTGAGGAAACATATCTTTATCAATCTTTCCTCCAAGTGAACCACCAATTGCGAGATTCATAATTAAATAAAATGGTTGATTGAATGGCCAGCCTTTATGTGTTGAATCTTTTTCACCCTCACCCTTCACGTAAGTATGTTCTTTTTTTCCATCAATAAAGTATGTAATTGATTCTGGTGTCCATTCAAAACCATACGTATGGAAATGGTCAGCAATATTCTCTTTTTGAACTGTGTAATAATATTGGTCTTTTTTAATATGATTATATTTTTCTGTATGAATACATAAATACAAAAGGTCTTTTTGATTACCAGTATGTTCCATAATATCGATTTCACCACTTTTAGGCCAATGACCAAACTCATTGTTTTGTGGCATCATCCATAATGCAGGCCAAGTTCCTTTTCCACTTGGTACTTTCGCGACAATTTCGCCTTTGCCATACTGAAAATAAAATTTATCTTTTGTATGAATTCGTGCACTTCGTATAATGTCATCTTTCTTTGTTGCTTGGATGACAAGTCCATCTTCATTAAAAAATAAATTATCTTTTGAGTCTATATAATGTTGTGCTTCATTATTTGACCATTTATCACCTATAGCAATATTCCAAATATTTGAATTTAATTGTTGTTCTTTTGTGAAATCTATAATAAGTTCCTTCATGTATATACCTCTAGTCTTTCAGTACTCTTGTTGACTCACCGTTTATCAAATATGTATCAACAGTGACAACATCTCCTAATTGATCACCATTTGGATTATCAAAATATTGAAAAGTTTTTCTTGCAGCAATTTCGCCCATTTTTCTGGCATCTTGACGAATTGTAGTTAATCTCGGAGATATTAATTGTCCAATATCTACACCATCAAATCCAACGATAGAATAATCCTCTGGGACTCTTTTTCCAGCATCTTTAATCGCTTGAATAGAACCAATGGCTAACATATCAGATGCACAAAAAACGGCTGTTGGTTGTTCATCTAAAGCCAATAATTTTTGCATAGCTTGATAACCATCTTCTTTTGAAAAATACTCACCTGATATTAAAAATTCTTCATTTAAAGGCAAATTATATTTCTTAATAGAGTTTTCAAACGCCAATTTTCTTTGACCACCAATATAAGTATGTCTATCTCCATAAATGTGAGCAATCTTTTGATGCCCTAAATCATATAAAAATTTCACACCTTGTTCCATGCCTTGATCATTATTTGATGTAATCGTCACTGCAGTTGGAACAATATAATCAATCACAATTGTTGGGATTTTTGATTTATAAAGTTCAATCATTTCTTCACTGTTAAAATCCTCACATAAAACTAAAATTGCATCCACTTGTTTTCTCATTGAGTGTTGTAAATATGACCCCTGCTGGTTTCCCATATTTTTAGCAAGAAACATGATATCATAACCTCTTGTTTCTACAAACTTCTTGTAACTTTCTAATATTTTTGAAAATAATGGATGTTGTAATCCATAATTAGTAATGTCTTCAAAAATTATACCAATTGTAAATGATTGGTGCGTCTTTAAAGAACGCGCTGAAGAATTCGGGACATACCCCATATCCTTAGCCATATTTTGAATTAAAATTTTAGTTTTTCGTGAAATATCAGGATAGTCATTCAATGCTTTAGAAACAGTTGCAATACTTACCCCTGATTTTTTCGATATATCTTTTATGGTTACCATTATTCTACTCTTTCTATTTCAAAATAATTAAGATTAAATCCACCAGACTCTATAGATATTTTAAAGGTTAAAACACCTTCCTGTAGAGCAAAAACATCACTCGTGACCGTTGTCCAATCTTGCCAACCACCTGTTGCATCAAACGTTAATGTAAACTTCGCAAAACGATTTAATGTAAATAACTTTATTGTCCCGCCATCTGTTTCACTAGCAACTCTAAAATTGATTCGATAGTTGCCTGCTTCTTCAACTTTTAAGAGGTACACCATATAATCTCCATCATCAATCCAACCAACATTTAATGTGCCATCAGTATCTTCTGATTGCTCAGTGTTAATACCAGAGGCTTCATCATAATCTTCGGCTTGAATAATGCCCAGTGCTAAGGGTACATCTTCAGTTGTTACAGTCATTTGAGCAAAATCAGAACGATTACCATCAAAATCTTCGGCCTGAATATTTACTTCATAAGTTGTATTTGGTTCTAAATCATACAGTCTTATTGCATTTAAAGTTGTCGTGTCAGCTAATTGATTATTAACAAAAATATTATAATGAGATACCAGTATATCATCCTCTGAGTGATCCCATTTAATTCTTAATGAATCATGACTTCTGTCTTGCAAAACTAATCTAGTCGGTTCTGTAGGTGCTTCTTGATCCATACCAGCATAATCTTTTTGGAATACCCTGACATAATCAACTTGGAAAGTTTGAGGGAAAATTGAAGTATCTATCCCCTGTGCACCACCCCAATCACCACCAACCGCTAAATTTAAGATTAGATGAAATGGATCGTCGAAAGGCCAAGCATCACTATTTTTAATATCTATATTAATATCTGGATTATAACCAAAAACTGCGAATTGAACACCATCAATATATAACTTAATACTTGCTGGTTCCCAAATCATTTCATAAATATGAAATTCTTCTTCTGCAGTAGGAATGGTTTTACTATAACCGATTTGTGTACCTAAGCTATGGTTATAAGCACCTGTATGAATTGTTCCATGGATGACATCTGGATCATAGCCAACATATTCCATAATGTCTATTTCACCACTATAAGGCCATCCACCATAACTCCAATTGGTTGGTAACATCCATACAGCAGGCCACAACCCTCTACCTTCTGGTAGTTTTGCTCTTACTTGTATTCTTCCATATTCCCAGTCACCCCTATATTTAGTTACTAGTCTTGCAGAAGTATAACTATTATCATCATATTGTTCTTTGATTGCTTGTATGTTTAAAATGCCATCTTGAACGAAAGCATTATCTAAGTCGCTATCAGTATAATACTGTAGTTCACCATTTCCCCAACCGTCACCACCGAC
>JAQIBJ010000035.1 GCA_027859085.1 Mycoplasmatota bacterium | reverse complement strand
AATTTGTAGATAGTATGGTTCTTTAGATAGTTTATTAAGTATCTTCATGTTTTTCCTCTTCCAAATAAGTCATAAGTTACTATCAAATGGTATTATAACATAAATCAAAAATAAATTTTTAAAAAACTTTTAGTAGAAAAGTCATTGAATTTAAATGAAACTGTTTGTCGAATCTCATAATTTCTTTGTTTTAAAACCTTGATGGCTTTTATTTTATGCATAATAGTCACAAATATATATTAATTATACGTTATTCATATCATCCCATTTATCATTATAAAACAATTATTCTATCATTTCAACAATAACTTCTTGACATTCTTTAAGGTATTTGATATATTTAATTGAACACCGTTCAAAATATTAAACAACGTTAGGAGTTTCTGATGAATAAAGATATTAAAAACAATAAAAGGCAGCTGGTTAAAGACGCTATTATAAATGTTTCTCAAGAAATTATAAAAACCCAAGGTTTCAATGCATTATCGATTCGAAAAATCGCAGATGAGATTGATTATTCTATCGGTAGTATCTATCAGTACTTTAAAAACAAGGATGAAATCATTAAAGAATTAATTGAAATCAAATACAAAGAAATGATTCATTTACTGAGTTCAAAAAATAATGCAACAAGTCTTATTGATTCAATTAAAGTAAAGTTCATTTCTTACTGTAAGTTTGCGTTAAACAATAGAGATTACTATAAAGAAATGATGTTGTCTAATAACCCCAATGTACTAAGCATGACGGGTATATTAAATGATCCACCAACCCCCGGCATACAGATGCTTATCCAATACTTAACATCGCTTGATAAGCAACCTGGGTATAATGTAGAAAATCCAAACCAAACTGCAAAGTTTTTATGGTCTTCAATCTTTGGTTTAGTCATCAAAATGATTATTGAAGATGTTAACGATTTTAATATGGTTGAAAACCATATTGATTTACTACTTAAAACATTAAAAGGAGAATGAGCATGAATTTTTTAAAACTAACTTGGTACTTTAAAACACTAATTATTATCGGTATCATCATTTTGTTATTAGCATTAACCATCATGGTTAGTAGAGGCTTGATGAACTATCGAACCAATAGAAATATTGATACACTATATGATTCTATTAATCTAGAACAAAATGACATCATTCGTGATGAAGACATCAATCAATTGCCTGAGCCTGTTTATCAATGGTTGTTAAAAGCAGGCGTCGTAGGATATCAACGCATACACAAGATATCTTTAAAACAAACCGGACAAATGCGACTAAACCCTGATGACGAATGGTTAACACCAGACGCATCTCAGGAAATCAATGTCACAGAACCTGGGTATGTCTGGACTGTCAATCTACCCATGGCCATGACCAAAGGCAGAGATTTTTTCTACCAAGGTAACGGAGCAATGTTGATAAAGATCGCTGGATTAATTCCTATTGTCAATGTCAAAAACAACGATAAAATTAGTGAATCATCTTTACACCGATTCTTAATGGAAATTTGCTGGTACCCTACTGCTGCCATTGAAGATTACATTCGTTGGGAATCTATTAATGACTCAGCAGCAAGAGCAATTATAACATATCAAGGTATGGAAATTTCTGCAGATTTCTTTTTTGAGAACAATGATATTATCCGAGTTGAAACCATGCGTTATAAAGACACAGATGAAACAGGTACTAGAGAATTATGTATCGCTGATTTGATTGAACATCAATCATATAATGGCCTAAGAGTGCCATCAAAAATAAATATTACTTGGGTAGAAAATGACGAGAGATTTACTTGGTATAAATTAGAACTCACTGAATTCACCATTAACTAATCATATAATTTAATTCAATATAATAAAGACTTAATTTCTTTGAAAAACGAAATTAAGTCTTTTTATTATTATTTAATATATTTTTTTAGTATTTTAAGCACTTCTTCAAGTTTTTCTTGATGAGTGCCATCTTCAAATGATTCTCTGACACACGTTTCAATATGTTGTTTGAGAATTTGTAGATTTGCTTTTTTTAACAATGCTTCTACCGCCATGATTTGATTGGCGAT
>JAQIBJ010000080.1 GCA_027859085.1 Mycoplasmatota bacterium | reverse complement strand
CGATATTCTTTTTTCAAAATGTCCTCCTAAAAAAATCAAAAAATCACCAGTCATATATTTGTCCGGTGATTTCAAGTATAAATATATATATTGGTGAAATTTATTTAATTTTTTATCGGTCTGATACTGATAATGATTTGCGTCCTTTTCTTCTTCTTCTTGAAAGAACTTTTCTACCATTAGCTGTCGCCATTCTTGCTCTGAAGCCATGCGTTTTAGCTCTTTTTGATTTACTTGGTTGATATGTTTTACTCATAATCAACACCCCCTAACTGATATTCGAAAACCATGCTATAACATTATACTTAATTTTAAAGCCAATGTCAACTTATTTTAGTTTACATTAAACGATTAAAAATAAATATGATAATATCTATATCACGATTTATAATTTTACAATATAATAAAGAATAAATCAAAGTATTTTTTTCCATGTTGATAAATAATTATTAACATTCGTATTGTGGAAAGCCTATTGTTAAAATGTGGATAACTCACATAAACGTCTATATATAAAGGTCTTTTTTCCACAATCCATTTGTTGATAGAGCATTTTTACAATAGTTTTCCACATTTTCTTGTGGAAAACTATTTAATTATTACCCATTACTTTGTGATATATTTATAATGAGTAGGAGGTTTTATGGAAAATTTTGAACAAATTTGGAATCAAGTTAAATCAAAATTGCAATTAACTTTTGATGATGATATTTATAATCAACATTTTGCAGTTATTGACAATGTATTTAAAGTTTCCAATAACTATATATATTTAATCGCACCAAATTCGTATATTAAAAACAAAATTGATAACTTTTATTTAAATCGACTCAATTATATTCTAAATGAATATGTTGATAATCAATATTTATTTAAAATTATCACGAAAGAACAAGCTGCTTTTGAACTTAAAAAAGAAGAAAAATATGAGATTAATGTGCCTGAGTCAGACATTGAAAACAAGTATAGAACTGGTTTAAATCACACTTATACTTTTGATAATTTTGTTGTTGGACCTAGTAATAGACTTGCTTATACATCTGCAACAAAAGTCGCTGATCAACCAGCATCATTTGCCAATCCATTATATATCTTTGGTCATGTTGGATTGGGTAAAACCCATTTAATGCAATGTATTGGTAACTTTGCACTAGAAAATAACCCAAATCAAAAAGTATTATATGTAAAAACAGATCAATTTATTGAAGATTATGGTACCGCGGCTCAACATCGTTCATTTGATGGATTTTCAAAAAAATATGAAAATATTGATATTTTATTAGTTGATGATATTCAATTTTTAGCAGGAAAAACTAAAACACAATTAGAATTTTTTAAAATCTTTGAAAAATTAAAAGACAACAACAAACAAATTGTTATAATATCAGATAGACCAGCTTCTGAACTCTTTGATATTATGGCCAGATTAACTTCACGATTTGAATGGGGATTATCGGTTGATATCAATAAACCTAGTTTGGACCATCGTATTCTAATTTTAAAGAAAAAATTAAATATTGAGACTTCTAATCCTGATTTAATAACTGATGAAATATTAGAATATATTGCAACTTTATTTGATAACAATGTTAGAGAATTAGAAGGTGCTTTAAAAAGAGTTTTATTTTATTGTACAGCATTTAATTATGAATTTACCATTGAAAATACTCAAGAAGCATTAAAGAATCTTATAAATTCAAAGAACGCTAGTTCTAAACCTATTGACCGTAATAATTATACAAATATTATTGATGTTGTGAGTAATTATTATAATATAAATACCACTGACTTACTTTCTAAAAAAAGGAAAAAGAAATATGTATTTGCTAGACAAGTATCAATGTATATTATTAAAGATTTATTTGATCCAACTTATAAAAAAATCGGACAAATATTTAATGGTCGAGATCACTCCACTGTTATATACAGTATTGAACAAATTTCTAACTATATTCAATTGGACGAAACAGTCAAAAACGATATTGATAAATTGTTAATTAAATGTGGAAAAAAATAAGTTATAAACATTATAAATTATGTACATTTTTCGCTAAATATGGTATAATATTTACAATAAAATAATACTTTTCCACGTATTAACACGCCTTAATAATAATAATTTATTTAAATTATAAGTAATATAAATAATATAGGAGGTTATTTATGAATTTTTCAATTAATTCTGATGTTTTATTGAACAACCTAGTGATTTCACAAAAAGCTTTATCAACAAAAACCCCAGCACCTTACTTACAAGGTATTAAGTTAGAGGTTTTTGATAATGAAATTGTTATGTTGACAAGCAACTCTGATATTTCAATAAAAATATTGATCAAAGATGAAAGTTTAAATATCGAAGACGAAGGAGAAATTTTAATTCCTGGTAGAATCTTTGTTGAATTTATCAGAAAATTAGATAAAGGTATTGTTGAATTTTCGGTTGTTGATAATAACGTCTTAAAAATAACTTCAAATCACACTGATTTATCATTAAATCTTTTAAATGTAAATGATTATCCTAACATTGAGTTCGATTTGAACGATGGCCCTATTAAATTAGAGTCTAAGCTCATGAAATCAGTTATCAAACAAACAACCTTCGCAACTTCTTCAATTGAAAACAGACCTATTTTAACAGGGGTCAATATTAAAGTTGAAAATGATGAATTAACAGCAATTGCAACTGATTCATTTAGATTAAGTCAAAAGAAAATTAAAACAACTAAAAATTATGAAAAAATGGATGTTGTTATTCCTGGTAGAAGTTTAGATGAACTTTATAAAATATTAGAACTTGATCTAGAAGAAATATTACTTCATTTAGATAAAAAATCTATTATTTTTGAATATGGTAACATTTTATTTAAATCTAGATTATTAGATGGAAGTTTTCCTGAAACATCAAGATTAATTCCAAATGAATTTCCAATAGTTCTTAAATTTAAAGCCAGTGATTTAGCGGTCGCAATTGAAAGAGCTTCATTATTATCTATTAAAGATAGTATTAGTAGTATTGTTAAATTAAATTTAAAAACTAATAATGAAGTGGAAATAACTTCTAACTCACCTGAAATAGGTAAAGTCATTGAAGATATTAAACCATTAGATTTTGAAACAACAACTTCATTAAAAATAGCGTTCAGTTCAAGGTATTTCTTAGATGCTTTAAAAACATTTGATGATAATGAAATATTTGTTAAATTTACTGGAGAAATCAGGCCGTTCATCATTGAAAGTAAAAAAGATGAAGGTTTAATACAATTAATCTTACCGGTAAGAACAGAATAAATAATTTATTTTTTAAACACACATTTAAGTATGTGTGTTTTTTTGGATTTTTTTATGTTTAAATAGGTTAATTAATTTAGAATTAATTTAAATTTACTGTTTTAATAAATACCAAATATGTTATAATTTATGTGTTAGTTAAAACATAAAAGTTAAAATACTTTTAAAAATAATAAATTCAAAAGAAAAAGGTGTAAAAATGAGTAAAAATATAGTCGGTAGTCATGCAGAATATAAAAAGTTAGAATCTAATATTTTGCAAATTTCGCAAGAAGCAAAAACACAAAAGAAAAAATTTCCGGATGTGATTGATGCAACTGTGGGAATGCTCCATCATGAAAATTTGGATGTATTTAAATTTCAAGTTGTAGAGGACGCTTTAAAAACATTAAGTGATGCAGAAATATATAACTATGCGCCTGTAAGAGGTAAAAAGTCATTTACTGAAGGCGTTTTAAATTGGGTGTTTAATGAAAATGTTGACATGATTAGAAATGACTTTAAATACAGCATTATTCCAACCACTGGTGGAAGTGGAGCAATCAGTAATAGTTTTTATAATTTTAATGATTTTGGTCAAAAAATATTATTACCTGGTTATTATTGGAGTCCTTATAAAAACTTTGCTTTAGAAGCTAATGTTGATTTAGAAACATATCCAATGTATAACGAAAATAACCGTTTTAATGTTGAAGGATTTAGAGAAAAAGCTTTTGCCTTAGCAAAAGAACAAGGAAGATTATGTACATTAATCAATGATCCATCTAACAACCCAACGGGTCTTTGTATGGAAAAAGAAGATTGGGAAGAAGTTATTAAAATATTAAATGAAATCGATAATACAGGCGTACCAGTAATTTTAATTCATGACATTGCGTATGTTGATTATCAATTAAAAGATGTGGATGATTCAAGAATTAATTTCAGCACATATAAAGATTTAAATGAAGAAATATTAACGGTTGTTATATTTTCTGGATCTAAAAGTTTTTCTATGTATGGATTTAGAGTTGGCGCACAAATTGGTATTTCTAAATCACAAGAAGTCATTGATAACTTTACAAGAGTTGGAGACTATTCAGTAAGAGGAAGATTCTCAAGTGTATCTCAACCAGGAATGAACTTAATTGATACAATTTTTAATAACGAAAGATTTGTTAAGTTATTTAAAGAAGAATTAGCAATTGCTAATGATATATTAAAAAAACGAGCAACTTTATTTAAAGAGACTGCAAAAAAATATGATTTAAAACATTTACCATATTTTGGTGGCTTCTTTATCAGTTTAAAAACTGAAAATAAAAATATATTTGAAGACTTAAAAAAAGAACATGTATTTGTTATTCCAATGCAAGGTATTATCAGGGTCGCAATTTCTTCATTACCATTAAAAGATATACCAGAATTAGTTAGAATATTAAAAAAATTTGTTTAAATAATTATAGTTAATAAAAAAAAGAAAATCTCTTTTAGATTTTCTTTTTTATTTATTGCTTCTTAAGCAAAGAACGTTACTTTCCCTGTAGTTAGTAGTGTGAAAATATCGAGTATCCATAAGATTGCCCAGCCGATAAATATCCAAATAATTCCTGCGATTACATGACCTTTAGCAATACGGTAGATTCCATAAACAAAACCATCAATACCAGGAAATGCTAGGATTAATCTTATGATAAAAGGTAGTCCATCAATAAATTTTACATATTCTTTCATATATCTCTCCTTTTAATTTATTATATCACTAAAAAATAATAATGAAATGAAATATAAAAAAACTCTACAATTTTTTACCAATTGCTTTGGCAATTAGTTTGATTTTGTCAACCAATGAAAAATAATTATTAGGTTTTAAAGATTGTTGGCCATCACTTAAAGCAAACTCTGGATTTTCGTGCACCTCAATCATTAAACCATCAGCACCAGCAGCAATCGCTGCTAGAGATAAAGATTCAACGTACTCCCAATGACCAGCCGCATGAGAAGGATCTACAATAATTGGTAGGTCAGTTAGTTTCTTTAAAACTGGTACAGCTGAAATATCTAAAGTACTTCTTGTTTGATTTTCAAAAGTTCTAATGCCTCTTTCACAAAGAATCACATTCTTATTTCCGTTGGCTAAAATGTATTCAGCGGATAATAATAATTCTTCTATAGTGTTCATAAAACCTCTTTTTAAAAGTATGGGTTTATCTGTTTTTCCCAGTTCTTCTAATAGAACATAATTTTGCATATTCCTTGCGCCAACTTGAATAATATCGACATTTTTTATAAATATATCAATATCTCTAACATCTGTTATTTCGCTAATAACAGGGGTTTTATACTTTTTACTAATTTTATTTAATATCTCTAATCCAATTTTTCCAATTCCTTGAAATGAATAAGGACTTGTTCTTGGTTTAAATGCACCACCTCTAATAATATGTGTATGATGATTAATTAATTTTGGGACGAGTAAGTCCATAGATTTTTCATCTTCAATAGAACAGGGCCCAGCAATTAAAACTATATTATCATCATTAAATGTAACATTTCCAACTTTTATTTTTCGTTTGTCTTTGACACTTGATTCTTTATAAGGTTTTTGTATATTGATTACATCTTCTACAAAATCATAAACATTAAGTCTTTTGGTTTCTAATTGAGTCGTATCGCCAATTACAACAAGTAACTTATAAACATCACCATTAATATAAGTTGTGGTGAAGTTTTGTTTTTTTAAAATGCTTTCAATATGTTTAATTTGGGTATCTTTTACATTTTTAGTAAATTTTATAATCATATTATCACCTTCGTTAATTTATTAATTGCTTTCGTGTAACCTGCAAAACCCTCGCCTATAATTGTATCGTTAACAATGTCTTTTATAACAGATATTTTTCTAAAGTCTTCACGATCATTGATATTTGATAAATGAACTTCTATTGTTGGTTTATGAATAGACATCAAACAATCTCTAATGGCATATGAATAATGAGTAAGTGCACCAGGATTGATGACAATGCCATCAATTTTTTTATATTTTTTTTGTAGATAATCAATAATTTTACCTTCATGATTTGTTTGAAAAAAGGATAATTTTATTTTTTTATCTTTTGTTTCACTTTTAATATATTGAATGAGATCTTTATAAGATTTATCACCATATATTGCTGTTTCTCTTTTTCCTAACATATTAATATTCGGCCCATTAATAATTAAAATATTCATTGATTGACTCCTTTAATCTTTCTAATGAAAATGGATTTTCTTCATTAATAATAAATTCAATATCAGAAACAGATGAATAAGTATCATATCTTTTTTCTTTTAATTTAATTAAATCATCCATACTATCAACTAATGGTCTTGAAGTAAAGTTATCGTGATTGATGACTTCAATCGATTTATTAATATAAACCAATATACCATTTTGTTTTAATAAATCAGTATTCTTATGTTTTAAAATAACACCACCACCACAAGAAATAATAATTCCTTGAGAATTATAAATTGATTGTATGACATAGCTTTCTATTTCTCTAAACTTCTCTTCACCAGATAATTTAAATATTTGAGAGATTTTAATTTTAGCATAATCCTCAATTTTATCATCTGTATCAATCCATTCTTTATCTAAATCATCACTTAATAATTTTCCATAATGTGATTTTCCACTTAATGGCAAACCGATAAATGTAATATTCACATATTGTTTTATTAGTTTTTTATACAATTGTTCAACGTTATTTTGATCAATTGTTTTATTATTAAGTAATTCTTGAGATTTTTTAGCTTGCATCAATAACATAAATAAACCATTGATACTTTTAATATTGAATCTTTCTGCATCAATTAAGAACTTGGTGCGATAAGGGTTGTATATGAGGTCAATGGCATATTGACAATTTGGGAAATTATGAAAATTAATTAATAATTTATCATCGTTATTTGGATACATTCCGACAGGTGTTGTGTTGATGATGATATCAGTATCCATATATTTAGATTGGTTTTTAAGATAATCTTCGTTGCTTGATTTTAATGTTCTAACTAATTTTATAATTGATTTTGCCTCATGTTTGTCTAAGTAATGCTCAACGGTTCTTGATGTAGCTCCATTTCCTAAAATAATAATTTTTTTATCTTTAAGATTAATATTGTTTTGTTTTATTAATGATTCAAAGCCATAATAGTCCGTGTTAAAACCTAGAAGTTTATTGTCCTTTTTTAGTACTGTATTCACAGATTGAGTTGTTTTAACAAGATCATCATAGCCATCAAGATATTCGATAACTGCAGATTTAAATGGATTTGTGATGTTAAAACCATCTAAATCCATCGATAAAATTTCTTCTATTTGTTTGATTGAAAATAATTGATAATTTTCAATTTCTAAATTTTCGTGAATAAACTTAGAATAGCTATGTGTTAAATTTTTGCCAATTAATCCAAAATTCATATTATAACTCCTCGTAAATTAAATCCATAATTGCAAAATTTAATACAGCATTTATGACTGGAGAGATTCTAGTCACTATTTGAGCATCGTGTCTGCCTTTTATATGGATGGTTGTATTTTTATGTGTTTCAGTGTTAATGGTATTTTGTGTTTTAGAAATAGAAGCGATTGGTTTAACAGCGGATCTAATAATAATTGGGGCACCTGTTGATAAACCACCTAATATACCACCATTATGATTTGATTTTGTTTTAATATTATTTTCATTATCATAATAATATTCATCATTTATTTCAGAACCATAATGCTTGGTGATATTAAAACCTGACCCAAATTCAATGCCTTTAATACTCGGTATTGAGAATAATAGATAAGATATATAACTTTCAAGTGAATGAAATAATGGTTCGCCAATACCAATTGGTAAATGAATGATAGCTGACTCAATTACCCCACCAATAGAATCATTGTTTTTGATGGTGTTTTTTATTAGTTCAGTCATTTTTGATTCAAGATTATTATGAATCAAAGGCATGCTATTATTGTTTAGTTCTTTAATTAATTTTTCATCAATATGATTTTTATCAAAAGGATTATCTAGAATATCATATAAAGAATATATATGAGAACCAACATAAATACCTTTCTCTTCTAGCAATTGTTGGGCAATAGAACCAACAATTACCCAAAGAGCTGTTAATCGCCCAGAAAACATACCACCACCAAAATAATTGTTGTAACCTTTGTATTTAATATATGCAGGCATATCAGCGTGTGATGGTCTTGGAGTTTTATTTAAATTAGGGTATTCATTTTTATTAAATTGATTGTTTTTGATAAGAACTGTTAAAGGCGATCCTGTGGTTTTATTATTTAATATACCAGCAATAATCTGATAATCATCTGTTTCTATTCTTGTGGTATTTAGATCTATTTTTGGTCTTCTTTTATCTAGATTAAATTTAATTAAATCATGATTAATTTCTATTCCTGGCAATATATTGTCAATAACAACGCCCATATATTCTGAATGTGATTCACCAAAGAATGTGATTTTAATGTTTTGACCAACTGTATTCATATGAGCCTCCTATTTTAGATATTCAATGAGTCTATCGAATTGAATAATTTTAATTTCAGTTTTTTCAACATCATTGACGATAATGAGATTAATGTTATTGAATTTGCCTTTTTTATCTTTTAATACAAATGGATAAAGTAAATTTATATCAAGAGGATCTTCTGTGGGTAATTGATATTGATTTAATAAATCAATAATTCTATTTTTTAATGATTGATTTTTGATAACTTTTAGTAAACCTAAACCAACAGCTTCACCATGCAAATATTTTTTAAATTCATAATACGCCTCATAGGCGTGACCGATTGTATGACCAAGATTTAAATTATATCTTTTAAAAGTATCAAATTCATCTATCTCAATATAATGTTTTTTTATCATTAGTGATTCATAGATGACTTTATCAATATTTTTTATAATTGTATTATTCTCAAGTGCTTCTAATAATTCATTAGAAGCAAGCAACCCGTATTTTATTACTTCAGCAATACCGTTGTTAAATTGTCTGTTTGATAAAGTGTGTAAAGTTTGCGGATCAATAAGAACTTTTATTGGGGGGTAAAAACTACCAATGATGTTTTTATATTGTTGGTGGTTGATGCCAGTTTTTCCACCAACTGAAGAATCAACTTGAGATAGTAAAGTGGTGGGGATTTGGATATAATCAATTCCTCTTAAATAAGTAGAGGCAATATACCCAGACAAATCACCAACAACGCCACCACCAATGGCTAAAACACAACTTGCTTTAGTGACAGATAAATCAAGAAATTGATTGATGATTTCTTGATAAGTATCAATGTTTTTTGAAGATTCGCCCTGTTTGAAAACAATCAGTTCATAGTCATTCAATTGATGAATAAATTTATTGACATAGACAGAAGGAACACCATCATCCGTTATGATAATGTAACGTCTATTCAAATCTAAAAAAGCACTCAAATCATCTAATAAATGATTTTGAATGTGGATGATATAATCTTTAAATTTAGATTGTACTTTAATTTTCATTGTTCCACCTATGATAAATATTCAACCTTAATTTCTAAATTTTCTAAATCATTTAAGAAGGTTGGATATGATTTATTGATGACTTGCATATTTTTTATGACTGTTGGCGTATCCGCGAGTGTTGCCATAATGGCAATGGCCATCGCAATTCGATGATCATTGTAGGAAACAACATTGTTTAAAGTAAAATTTTCTTGATAATCAATAATTAGAGTTTTATCCTTTATTTGATAAGATACATTCATGATATTCAATATCTCTAGCATATTGTTTAAACGATCAGATTCTTTATAAATCAATCTTTCAAAATGATTGATGATGGTTTTATTTTTACTTTGTGATGCGAAAAGAAATAATATAGGACCAAGATCAATAATTTGTGCTAAATCTATTTTATGGATGTTAATTGTTGATTTTTGAACATGGATTGCTTGATCTTTATAAGTGATTTTACCACCAGCGGCTTCAATAATATTTAATATTTCTTTATCTGGTTGTAAACTATTTTTATTGATATGATGGATGGTAACATCGCCGTTTAATATAGCGCCAACAATAAAGAAAGCAGCTTGTGAAAAATCTGATTCAATCGTGATGTCTGTGGGTTCGTATTGTTGGTTACCAGGAATAGTAAAATATGAATCATTATGTTTGATAATTTTTATACCAAAGTTTTCTAACATCATCATGGTCATATCAATGTATTTTTTTGATTGAAAGTTTTCTTTTAATCGAATGGTTGATGATTCTTTTAATAATGGTAACACAAATAATAAACCACTGATAAATTGTGAACTCGAATCATCTTCAATGATATATTCTGATGGTTTAAATTCTCCCTCAGTGTAGATATAATCACCAAATCTCACAAATTCATTTTTTTGTTTAGAGAATATACTTTCATATAAATCTAGAGGCCTATTTAATAAGCTTTCTTCACCATAAAACTCTGTGCCTTTTTTATTGGTTAAAATAGGCATTAAAAATCTCATGGTTGATCCTGATTCACCACAATGAACCATATGATTGTCTTTGAACTGTAATTTTCCTGATGATTCTATGATTAATTGGTTATCAAGATATTCTATTTTTACACCCAACGACCTGAATGCTTCAATGGTTTTTTGAATATCATCACCAATTAATATATTTTTAATAGTTGATTTACCTTTTGTTAAAGATGCACAAATGATAGCTCTATGAAGATAAGATTTTGATGGGGGTGGTGTCATTTCACCCTTTAATTGATTTGGATATATTAAAATGTCCATATGTTCACCTCGGTAATCTTCTTAACACTTTATTTTATCATAAAACGACACTAAAGTGTAAATATGAGAGTTAAATGGCTTGTTGAGATTTAACCAATGACTTGGCTGTGTTATAATACGAGGAGAAGATATTTGTAAGATTAGATATAAAGGAGGCTTTTATGGGGAAAATATTAGATGGAAAAGCATTATCTAAAAAAATTAGAAAAGACGTTAAAGTTGAAACTGATGAATTGATTGAAAAATATGGTAAGACACCACATTTAGTTGTTGTTCTTGTGGGTGATGATGCTGCAAGTGAGACTTATGTAAATTCTAAAGAACGAGCTTCAAAAAAAGCGGGTATAAAATCAACAGTTATTAAAAAAGGCAGTTCAATTACAGAAAATGAATTGATTTCAATTATTCAAGGTCTTAATGAAGACGATGATGTACATGGTATTTTATTACAACTACCGATTCCAAAACATATCGATAGTGAAAAAGTGATTAATATGATTGATCCTTTAAAGGACGTGGATGGTTTTTCTAATCATCATGTGGCTAGGTTAAACAAAGGATTGGATGCATTAGTCCCTTGTACCCCTCTGGGTATCATGGAAATGTTTAAAGCATATGATATTGATTTAGAAGGAAAACACGCTGTTGTCATGGGTAGAAGTCAAATTGTTGGAAAACCAATGGCAAGTCTATTATTGAAAGCAAATGCAACCGTGACAGTCACGCATTCAAGAACCAAAGATATGAAAGCTATCACGAAACAAGCTGATGTATTGGTAGTCGCAATTGGAAAAGCAAAAATGGTTGATGAAAGTTACATTAAAGAAGGTGCTGTTTTAATTGACGTTGGTATTTCAAGAATTGATGGAAAACTTTATGGAGATATTGATTTTGAAGCGGTCAAAGATAAAGCAGGATATATAACCCCAGTGCCTGGCGGCGTTGGACCAATGACCATAGCAATGCTCTTAAAAAACACTTTAACTTGTTTTAAAAATATTATGAATCAATAAAATAAAAAAACAACAATAAGCCCTATTTTAGGGCTTATTTTAATGATTTATTTTATTAATCAACAAATTAAATTTAATTTTTTTATACAAAAAAATAAAAAATCAATGATGAAATTTTGTATTTAAAGTTGTATAATATGTATAAAGAAAAAGGAGGTAATCATGGAAGAATATAAACTACATAAAAAAATATTATGCATTGATTTAAAAAGTTTCTATGCATCTGTAGAATGTGCGCTTTCAGGATTAGATCCTTTTAAAACACCATTGGTAGTAGCGGATAAATCAAGAGGCGGCGGTTCAATTGTTTTGGCAGTCACACCCTATTTAAAAGCATTAGGTGTTCCAAATCGTTGTCGCATTTATGAATTGCCAAAGAATATTAAAATTATTTATAGAAAACCAAGATTGGAAAAATATCTTGAGTACTCAACGAGAATTATCGAAACTTATTTAGATTATGTTTCGGAAGAAGATATGTATGTATATTCCATTGATGAAGTATTCTTAGATGTGACACCTTATTTAAATTATTATAAAATGACAGATTACGAAATTGCTAGAATGATTCTTGATCGTATTTATAAAGACACAAAAATATATTCAACCTGTGGTATTGGACCAAATATGTTAATCGCAAAACTGGCATTGGATATTGAATCTAAACATAGTCCTGATTTTATTGCTAAGTGGAAATATGAAGAACTACCACAAAAATTATGGCCAATCAAACCATTATCTGAAATGTGGGGTATAGGCCGTAACATGGAGAAGAATTTTAACCAGTTGGGTATTTATAAAATCGGTGATTTAGCGAATTATGATGTCAAAAAATTAAAGAAAAAATTTGGTGTGATTGGCGAAGAATTATATTACCATTCTCATGGTATTGACATGAGTTTATTACAAGAAAAGGTAAAAATAAAACCTGGTAATAAAAGTTATGGTATTGGACAAACTTTATTTGAAGATTATTATAAACCAGAAATCTATCAAATTATTCAAGAAATGGTTGATGATGTTTGCCGGCGATTAAGAATCAACAAGAAACAAGCGAAAACAATTCATTTTGGATTGGGTTATAGCAAAGATGTTGGTGGTGGATTTGGTAGACAAATGACTTTACCTCAGCCATCAAATATTGTAAGTCATGTTTATAAAGTTTGCGTTAAATTGATGGATAAGTTTTATGACAACTCACCGATTAGATCTGTGCGAGTGTCCGCAACAAATTTAGTGGATGGAAAAGGTTATCAAGTGAGTTTGTTTGAGGATATCGAAGCAGTGACTAAAGAACATGAGTTATTTTCAACAGTTGATCAAATTAAGGATAAATTTGGCAAAAACAGTGTCACAAGAGCATCGAGTGAATTAGATTCTTCGACTTTAAAAGAAAGAAACAAAATGATAGGTGGACACAATGCCTAGTTATTATATGGATAGAGGTCTTATTAAATGGGCACCTTTTAGTGCATTAAATGGATATAACTCGATGTTAGATGAAATGAAACACCGAATTCGCAAAAACGAAAAACCAGTCCTTAGTGATGATGAATATGATCGTCTTAACCAAAATATTCAAACAGCGATAATCAATGAATTAGAAGTCGAAGTGTATTACTTCGATCGAGGTTACATAAAAATGAGTTATGGTAAGATTAAAAAACTTGATTTTGTATACAAATCACTGATTTTAAACACTGAAGAAAAAATTCCTGCTATAGATGTGGTTAGTTTAGAAATTACATCATAGGGGAACCTCAATTATTAAAATTATCTCTTTTATGGTAAAATATGGGTAGATAGAGGTAAGGAGGCGTTTATAATGATTAATAAAAAAGCGTATGCAAAAATAAATCTTTTTTTAAATGTGTTGGATAAAAGAAAAGATGGTTATCACAATCTCGAAATGATTAATGCAAAAATTGATTTATGTGATGATATCGTTTTGAAAAAATGTGAGAAAAGCACAGGTATTATTATTAAATCAAATGATTTGTTTTTGTCTAATCAAGACAATGTTATTTTACAATGTGCGAGGTTTATACAAGATAAATATCATATTAACTATGGTATCAAAATTATAATCGACAAAAAAATCCCTTATGGTGCTGGACTTGGGGGTAACTCAACAGATGCTGCAACCGTTATTAAAGGCATCAATGAATTGGCTGAATTAAACCTATCTTTAGAAGAAATGAAGAAAATTGGCAATATGTTTGGCGCAGACATTCCTTATTGTCTATATGATGAAGTTTCTTATGTGACAAGTATAGGCGAAAATATAAAACCAATAGAAAATAAATTAAAGGGAACCAATATACTAATTGCGCACCCAAAGAAACATATTTTAACAGCTTCGGTTTTTGAAATAGCCGATAAAGAAGGTTACCAAGCTAAAAATATTGAACCGGTTATGAACGCTATCAAAAATAATGATATTGGACTACTTCAAAAAAAACTCTATAACAGCCTTGAACATGTTGTAATCAATATGGATGAAGAAATGAATGCATTTAAAATGAATTTAATTAAAAGTGTTGGGGCAAATGGGGTAGTGATGACGGGGTCTGGATCAACATTTATTAAAGTTTTAGAAGACGTAAATGATGATGTTAAGCGCTTCGTTAAGGAAAATCAAGCAAAAATCCTTGTAAATATCTATAAAATTATATAAAATACTATAAATTTTCATGTATTCTATTGAAAAATGAAAAATAAACGTGTTATAATTACCGCAAGAGGTGGTAAAGTGAAAATTACAGAAATAAGAGCAAAAAGAATTAGGGGAAATAATCGTTTGAAAGGAATCGCAGCCATTACGATAGATGAGTGCTTTGTGATTCATGAATTAAGAATTATTGATGGAAAAAATGGTCTTTTTGTTGCTATGCCAAGCCGCAGAATGCCAAATGGTGAATATAAAGATGTTGCACATCCGATTAACACCGAGACGAGAAGCATGATTGAAAAAGAAGTTTTAGAATCTTATAATGCATTACCTGAATTAGAAGAAGATGAAACTGAAAAAGAAGAAAGAGAAAAAGTTGAAAAAGAAAAAGTTGAAAAAGAAAAAGAAGTAGAAAAAGATGCAGAAAACGAAGAAACAACAGAAGACACTGACGAGTAGTTAGTGTTTTTCTTTTGCAAAGTTTTTCTTTAATGATTACCTAATATGTTGTATAATAAATGTGGGAAATTATTAGAAAAAATATTATTGAAGAAAGGATAGCGATTTTTAAAAATTGCGAAAAAATTATGGCTTTATTTCATGGTTCTAAAGTTAAGTTATTTTCATTAAGTTCTAATGTTGAATTGGCAAGAGGTATCGCTGAACATATTGGTATACCACTGAGTGAGTGTTGGGTAACAAGATTTGCTGATGGAGAAATTAGTATTGATATTCCAGAAACAGTACGAGGTCACAAAGTTTTTGTTATTCAAACAACAAGTGATCCCGTTAACGAACATCTTATGGAGTTATTAATTATGATTGATGCGTTAAAACGTGCATCAGCAGGTGAAATGAATATCGTTATGCCATATTATGGTTATTCACGACAAGATAGAAAAGCAAAAGCTAGACAACCTATTTCAGCAAAACTAGTTGCTGATTTATTACAAACCGCTGGCGCAACAAGAGTCCTATCAATGGATTTACATGCACCACAGATTCAAGGTTTCTTTAATATACCAATCGACAATTTTAGAGCATTACCGATATTGGTTGAATATATAATCAATAAAAACCTAGAGAATGTTTGTGTTGTATCACCAGATCATGGTGGAGTTGCTAGAGCTAGAGATTTAGCGGATATCTTACAAGCACCAATTGCTATTATTGATAAAATGAGACCAGAACCTAATGTTGCAGAAGTCATGAATATTATTGGTAAAGTCAAAGATAAAACATGTATCCTTATTGATGATATGATCGATACAGGTGGATCAATGGTCGCTGCATCAAAAGCTTTAAAAGATGCAGGCGCAAAAGACATTTATGCATGTTGTACACATCCTTTACTTTCTAAAGATGCACCTCAAAAATTAAATGATTCTATTATTAAAGAAGTCATTACCACAAATACCATTCAATTACCTGAAGAAAAAAGATTTCCTAAATTAGTTCAATTATCAGTTTCTGAACTTGTTGGAGAAGGTATTATTCATATTATTGACGATAAAGGTGTTTCTTCTTTATTCACAAAAAACTTTCAAAAATAGAAATGTATGATATAATAAAATAAATCAAAGATTGGAAGAGTAAAGTTTAGTCAGTTTTAATAGAGAGTAAGGGCCCGGTGAAACCTTATAAACACTATTCTTGAAAAACACCAGGAGAGGCAGAAGAATATAGTAGAACTGTCCGTATAGTCTGCGTTAAAGATAAGAGTGCTAGGCAACTAGAACTAAGGTGGTACCACGGTTAATAATCGTCCTTTTTATAAGGACGATTATTTTATTTTAGGAGGTTATAATAATGATCTTTGATCAATTAAATAATATAATAAAAGGACATATTATTACAAACAAAACAAGATTTCACAAAGAAGAATATCTTAAAGGTGAAATTGATACTTTTGTTCATTTAGATATGAAAACACTAAGAAATGTCGCAAAAGAAAATTGTAAAACCATTTCTAAAAATGAATTTCATAAGCTAATAACTCATCAATACCATGAATTTCGTTTGGTTGCTTTATTGATTTTAATCAATCAAATTAATGATGATAATCTAAAAGAAATATATGATAAATATGACCATTATATACAATATGTGAATAATTGGGACTTAGTAGATGTATCTGCGCCAAGTATTGTGGGTGCTTATGTTGAAAAATACAATCAATATAAGGTATTGTTAAACTATGCTGATTCAAATGATATGTGGATCAATAGAATTGCGACTGTCTCATGCTTATATTTAATCAGAAAGAATCAATTGGATGAGCCTTTAAAAATCATAGAAAAATTATTAACTCATGACCATGATTTAATGCATAAAGCAAATGGTTGGATGTTAAGAGAAGTTGGAAAAAAAGATAGACAATTACTGAATGAATTTATAAAAAAACATTATGAGTTCATGCCAAGAACAACCTTAAGATATGCAATAGAAAGACATGATACAATCAAAAGAAAGAAAATATTAGGAGGTAACTTAGAATGGATATAGAAATAAAAAAAATATTACTAGACCATAAAGAATATGCAGATAAACAAGTCACAATCAAAGGGTGGGTTAGAAACAACCGTGCTCAAAAAGAATTTGGTTTTATTGATTTAAATGATGGAACTGCTTTTGAATCAGTTCAAGTCGTTTATGAAGACAAACAATTAGAAAACTTTAGAGAGGTCGCTAAATACAATGTTGGTTCAGCTTTAACCATAACTGGACGTGTTGTTTTAACACCAAAAATGAAACAGCCTTTTGAAGTGAAGGCAGAAACAATTGTTTTAGAAGGTGATTCTCAAGAAGATTATCCAATTCAACCAAAAAGACATACAAGAGAGTTTTTAAGAGAAAATGCACATTTACGTCCAAGAACAAATCTATTCAACGCAGTTTTCAGAGTAAGATCTGTTGTATCTTTTGCAATACACAAATTTTTTCAAGAGAGAAACTTTGTATATTTACACTCGCCAATCATCACAGCAAGTGATGCTGAAGGCGCAGGAGAAATGTTCCAAGTAACAACCTTAGGGAATACTAAGGTTGAAGAAGGACATAAAAATGATTTCTTTGGTAAAAAGGCTAATTTGTCTGTATCTGGGCAGTTACAAGCAGAAGCATTTGCGTTAGCTTTTAAAAACGTCTATACTTTTGGTCCTACATTTAGAGCTGAAAAATCAAACACATCAAGACACGCATCAGAGTTTTGGATGATTGAACCAGAAATAGCATTTGCTGATATTCATGATGATATACAACTAGCTGAAGATATGATCAAGTACACCATTAAAGATTTATTTGAGCAATGTGCATCTGAATTAACATTTTTTAATAAGTTTGTTGAAAAAGGCTTAATAGAAAAACTTAAAAATGTATTAGATTCTAGTTTTAAGAGAATCACACATAAAGAAGCCACAGATATTTTAGTGAAAAACAATGATCAGTTTACAATTAAAGCAGAGGTTGGCGAAGACTTAGCCACTGAACATGAAAAATTCTTAACGAAATATTTTAATGGACCAGTATTTGTTATAGATTGGCCAAAAGACATAAAAGCATTTTACATGAGAATGAATGATGACTTAAAAACTGTCGCAGCAATGGATTTATTGGTGCCTGGTGCAGGTGAACTACTCGGTGGATCTCAAAGAGAAGAACGCTTGGATATGTTAGAAAAAAGAATGAAAGAAATGAATGTTCATGATGAAGATTTATGGTGGTATAAAGAATTAAGAAAATACGGTGGAAACAAGCATTCTGGATATGGTTTAGGATTAGAAAGAATGATTATGTATGTCACTGGTGTTGATAATATCAGAGATGTAATTCCTTTTCCAAGAACACCAAAAAATTGCGAATTTTAGACAAATAAAAAAGCTCAAATTTGATTTTGAGCTTTTTATTTTGTTAATTATATTATTTTTTTGGAATATCTTTTTTTGGAGTATCTTTTAGTGATTCAACTAAACCGCTTGCTAATCCTACAATACCTTGCATTTCTGAAGGAATGATAATCTTAGTAGCTTGGCCTTTAGATACTTCAGCCATTGCTTTATATGCTTCAAGTGTAAGTACGGCTTTATCAGCACCAGCTTGTTTAACAATTTCAATACCACGAGCAGTTGCTTCTTGAACTTTAAGAATTGCTTCAGCACGACCTTCAGCTTCTCTAATAGCCGCTTCTTTTTTACCTTCAGCGTTTAAGATATTTGCTTCTTTTTCACCTTGAGCAGTTAAAATAGCTGCTTGTTTTTTACCTTCAGCAATAAGAATTGATTCACGACGTTCACGTTCAGCACGCATTTGTTTTTCCATTGCTTCACGAATTTCTTTTGGTGGAGTAATGTTTTTAACTTCGACACGGTTAATTTTAATACCCCATGGGTCAGTTGCTTCATCTAAGATAATTCTCATTCTTTCATTGATTAAATCTCTTGATGTTAATGTTTGGTCTAATTCTAATTCCCCAATAATGTTACGAAGTGTAGTAGCTGTTAATTGTTCAATTAAGAAACCAGGATTTTCAGCACCATAAGTATATTGGTGAGAATCTGTTACTTGTAAGAACACAACAGTATCAATTTGCATGGTAACATTGTCTTTGGTAATAACAGCTTGAGGTTGAAAATCAAGAACTTGTTCTTTAAGAATAATAAAGTCTTTGATATGCCCCCTAGCGTCATATGTTCTTTTAATTTTGTCAACAAATGGTAGCAAGAAATGTAATCCAGCTGTCCAAGTAGTGTGATATCTACCCCATCTCTCAACGATATATTCTGTTGCTTGAGGGATAACTTTAACTCTTGTACCTAGATAAACAACGATAATTAATAATAATACTACTAATACGATAATTGGTGCAGGGTCAACTGCTAAAAACATTGCATTTAACATTTAATTTTTCCTCCTATTAAATAATTTTTATAATTTATATTTTTTCTTTAGGTTTATAGTTTAACACAATTTTTGATAAATTGTCTCTTATTGTCGATTTATCTTTCGATAATAAAATTAAAAATAAATCTAAAATGAAATAACCTGGAATAATAAGGAATGTATAATAAGGACTGATTAAGAATAAAACTATTACAAGTAAGTATTTAAGTAATAAATCATGAATGATAACGTTCAAAGTAGTGACTTGCCCAAGAAGTTCAATCTTCATTATTCTTCGACCAGGGGTCAATCCTGTAAATCCAATCACTAAGGCACTTAATATAAAGAAAATACCCAATGAGTAGTAATATATCAATCCAACATTATAATCTAATAATAATCTATTGTATACGCTTGTATCGTTTGCATAATGAAGATTTAGAATTGATAATTTATCTCTATAAATAGTATAAGCTTCGTCACTAGCATCCTCATCATCACCAGCAGCTACTTTGGCTTCATCATATTCAGCTTCAATGGCCTCTTGATCTTCGTTATATAAATTAATGACTTCTTGATAGTTGGCATTGATTTCATCGTAATTTTCAACTCTGTTTTGTAAAATATTTTGTCCAAATAATACAAACGTTAAATATACGAAAACTGTAGCAATAGTAATATCAACCAAAGCAGAAACTAATCTTCTTAAAAATCCGGCTCTCATTGTTTTCTCTTGACGACAAGTTTAACACCGTTAATTGCTAGGACAATCACTCTTTCACTCTCGTAGATGTTTTCGTTTGATATCGCTGTCCAAATTTTACCTTGAATTTTAACTTCGCCACGTTCATTATCAAGAATTGGTTTAAGACATACCGCTTCTTGACCAATAAGGCTAGATGCATTGGTCCTAATCTCATTTCGACTCATATATTTTTTAAATATAGGCCTTAAACTAATGAGCATTGCAATTGAAAATGCCATAAATACTAAGACTTGGACCCAAATAACTTCAGGGAAGAAAATTGAAACAATTAAAGCCACAAAAGCACCTGCAGAAAACCAAATGCTTGAGAAATCCATTGTCATTCCTTCAATAACTGCAGCTATAATAATAATTGCAAACCACAAATAAACCATGTAATCGCTCAATATAATATCTAAAAACATATTATTTTCCTCCTTTATTTAAATCGATAATTAATGACTGATCAGAGTCACTCCAATAACAATTAAATTTATAAAAATTATTGTTTTCAAAATCTAAATTAATCATTTCTGCAATTTCTTCTATAAACCGCTTGTTGCTAATTCTTGAATAACTTGATTTGATGGTGATGTTATGCTTTTTTTCTTTTGGTGTATATTCTAATTCAGTATCGCCTTTTCGAATTGGTTTTATCGCGATTAATTTTCGCTCTTTATCCAATCCCAATAAGACAATATATGCATTTTCTAGATAAGTTGTTGCTGATTTGTTTAAAGTAATATTTGAATCATAAATTGTCGCAATTTCATTAACCTTTTTTCTAGAAATCCATTCAAAGTTTTTCATGGTTCACCTCCATTATATTACATTGTTTTTATATTACTAATTATAGCATGATATTTTAGATTATTCAAGATAATGATTTAATTATTTTTGATTATTTTAAATTATATTTGTGTTTTATACTAATTTTAGTTACTATAAGTAAAGGTGACTAACTATTAGAAGTCAAGAGTATTTTTAATAATAAAAGAAGGTATACTTAAAAGACTCTTAATAAAGAGGTAAATTATTTTAAGAATAATAACTAGAATACTTTAGCCACTAAG
>JAQIBJ010000070.1 GCA_027859085.1 Mycoplasmatota bacterium | reverse complement strand
AGAAAATTCACAGCACCTATAAATATATAATAAGTTTTATTGTTAAATAAATCAATTCTAATAAGAAAGGATATGTATACTCAAAACAATAAAACTATCTATAACTGAGTATACAAGGTTAATAGATGAAATATAGTGGAAAAACTCCTCTTTTAAGAGCGAGAAATATTGAAAAAAAATTAGGTATAAAAAGATTATATATTAAATTAGAAGGTGCAAACCCAACGGAGTCTAAACATGATCGTTTGGCGTGGCGCATTGTCTTTTCAGCGATGTCTCAAGAAAAAACAAATATAGTTGCTGAAGGGTCAAAAGCTTACTTAAGGGCTTTGGCTTATTATACAGATATTTATCATTTAAGCATGAGTGTTGTACAATTTAAAAATCAAAATTGGAAAAACAGTTTAGGTATTCACGTATCAACCATTGACCATTCAGGAAAGTCTAAACCAAAAACACCAAAATTTTATCAAAAACTTAGTATAACAGACAGCGATTATTTAGCAATTGAAGGCTTAAATCATGATGAACTAACAAGTATAGCTTATAGCACGATTGCTGAAGAAATAATAGAAAAAATGAAAAAACCTGCTAATACAGTTTTTTATACTCACAGAGAAGACTACCAAAATAGTTTATACAATACATACTTACAAGACTATATGAAAACACGCAATCAAATGCCAAAGTTATTGTCTGTAAAATCAATTAAAAAAATAGATCACGCAGAGGATGATATAGTGGTTGATGAAGAACTCATCGCAGAAGCTTATTCTATGTTGACAAAGTTGGAACATTTAAAAATGAAAAAGAATGATGCAATACCCTTTGCTGGCTTCTTAGATAAATTTAATCGCGGAGAAATTGAAGAAGGTCATCATGTGATTGTTTTAGATAGAGCAAAAACAAGAGTTGATATTCGCAGACTAGAAAACTTTGATGAAATTTCAAAAGAACAACTATTGGGTTATGTTGATCACTATCTTGACAAATATTCAGACCCATTAGAAGATGCTAAGGATGCCTTAGAAAACGCGATTGAAAAAGGCTTTATTTTAGTCGCAACGCGTGGCGAAATCGTTGATGGCGTCTGCGTTATTGTGAATATGGGCTTTGATAAATTTATTCCGACATACCATCTTGCTTATATTGGAACAAATCCTCATAGTAAAGGAAGAGGACTTGGAACAGAACTTATTGAGTTCGCTGTGGATTTAGCAGATAGTAAAATATCATTACATGTAGACTTAGATAATTACAGAGCAAAAAAATTATATGAAAAAATGGGATTTAAACATGTCTATAATCGCATGATTTTTCAAAACGAAGAATAACAACTAATATCATAATTAAAACATTTTCACTATATTGTAGTGAAAATGTTTTTTTTATGACAATTATCGATAAATATGATAATATAATTAGTATGAAAAACAGACAACATATTAATGAATTAGCATATTTTACCATTATTAGTGGAATTACATTTTTCATCTGGTTACAACAACTGGATTTTCTTGGCATGACTTTATTTGTTCTTGCCAGTTTTTTTGTTTTGATATTTGTTAAAAATACAATTCATGTGGTGCCATTCATATTTAACATGTTATTTATGATTAGCCAAACAGAATGGTCACTTGAAACTATACCAGTATATTTATATTTGTTGCCTATTATTCTAACCGTTGGATTTATTATTCACTATATTAGATTTAGAGATAAACGAATAACAAAAGGTATATTGGTTAAACCACTTTTATTAATGTTTCTAGCCATTGTTTTATCTATTTTTAATACAGAAATATTTGATTTAAATTATGTGTTTTATTTAGGAATTGGGGCATTCTATTTATTGATATATCTATTCTTCGTACAAACCATTAAAGGTGAAACTTTAGATTATTTGATTAAGTTATTTATTGTTTTGGGTATTTTGATTTCAACTCAAGTATTATATTATTACATAAGTACTGGTGATGTGACTGATGCGCTTAGGAACAATCGAGTCGATTTAGGATGGGGAATCTCTAATTTTATTGCGACTTATTTAATTATGTTCATTACTGCAACAATATATTATATTAAAACGAAGAAGTATAGAGTTATTACAGTATTTATTGTTGCATATGAGATATTAATGTTGATTTTTACTTTATCAAGAGGTGGCGTTTTATCGTTTATAGCCATTATTCCTTTGTTATTATATTATCTATATCATGGCCAAAAAAACAAAAAAGTTATGACATTATATTTATTATTACTACTTGTTTTATTGGTGACTGTTTTTGTTGTAAGAACTGATTATTTGATTCCATTATTTGAAAGGTTTAAAGAATTAGATCTTTATGATGGGAGTGGCCGTGTAGAATTATGGCGACAAGCCATTGAGAAGTTTAAAGAATATCCCTTATTTGGTGCTGGTTTGTTTGCGAGAGTAGAAGGCGATTATTTTGGCTTTTATCATAACACTATTCTTCATACACTTGCATCATTAGGAATAATAGGATTGGTTTCATTATTATGGCAGGCTTTTGTTGTTATCAAAGTTATTTTTAATAAAATAAATTTAGAAAAAGGAATTCTTTTGATAGCATTAATTGGTGCAAATATTCATGGTATGGTAGATAATGTTTACTTTATGCCACAATTTATGATTATCTTTTTTGTGATTGTTGCTGCAATTGAAATCTACAATGATAACCAAATTATGAAGCCTAGAATTTGGAGGCCAGAAAATGTCAAAAAATAAAAAAATGAAATCGGAAAAAAGAATGTTTTTATCTTTTATTTTAAATTTTGTTTTTACAATCTTTGAATTTATAGGTGGTTTATTAACAGGTTCTATCGCTTTAATGAGTGATAGTCTTCATGATTTTGGTGATTCGATTTCTATAGGGGTAGCCATCTTTTTAGAAAGAAAATCTAAACAAAAACCAGATTATAAGTATACTTATGGATATTATCGGTTTTCTTTATTAGGCGGTTTAATATCATCTATTATATTAATTGTTGGTTCAACTATAATTATTTATAGAGCCATTGAAAGACTTTTTAATCCTGCACCTTTGTTAGATCCACAGTTATTGATCATTTTTGCGGTCATTGGTGTTATTGTTAATGGTTTAGCCGCATTCAATGCTTCAAAAGGTACCACTGCGAATGAAAAAGTGATTTCATTGCATTTACTTGAAGATGTTTTAGGCTGGGTAGCACTATTGATTACAGCTATTTTAATTAATGTGTTTAATATTCATATACTTGACGTGATTTTATCGTTATTGTTTAGTTTATATATTATTTTTCATGTCATAAGAAACCTTAAAGGCATTATGGAAATATTCTTAGAAAAGGCACCAACAAATCCTAAAGTAAGTGAAATTAAGGATAAATTAAAAAAAATAGAAGATGTTTTAGACATCCATCATGTCCATTATTGGAGTCTTGAAGGATCAATTCCTATCATTACATTTCATGCGGTAGTTACTCAAAACAAAACAGCTGAGGAAATTCATGATATTCAAGAACAAATTCATGAGTCCTTAAAAAAATTAGGAATTGATCATATGACTGTACAAATTGAATTTTCTGGTCTTGATTGTTTTGCAGAAGATTGTGATGAGATTGAAGTAAAAAAAACACATCATCATTAGGAGCTAGCTATAGAAAAAACAAGTGATAAATGCAAATAAGTGAGAATTGATATATTGCGACACATTTAAAGAAGGTTCAAAGAACCGTGATTTAAAATGAATTGTTGAATTATTT
>JAQIBJ010000084.1 GCA_027859085.1 Mycoplasmatota bacterium | reverse complement strand
TTATCCAATATATTACTAGACCAATTCGATAAAGAAATGGAAAAGAGAGGTAGACTATTTGTAAGATACGCTGATGACGTTAATCTATTTGTGAAAAGTGAAAAAGCAGCGAATAGAGTAATGAAATCAGTTGTAAGTTGGCTTGAGAGAAAACTATTTCTTAAAGTAAACGCAAGGAAGACAAAAGTAGTCAGACCATCAAAGAATAAATTTCTCGGTTTTGGATTTTGGAAAGGTAAGAACGGATGGACGGCAAGACCTCATAATGACAGCAAAAAGAAATTGAAGAGAAATATTTCAAAGATATTATGCAGGAGGAAAGCAGTCGCAAAACCTTTAGCATATACATTTAAGAAACTAAATCAAGTATTAAGAGGTTGGATTAATTATTTCAAGATGGGTAGTATGAGAATATTTCTTAAGGAATTTGGTAGTTGGTTAAGGCATAAAGTGAGAGTGGTTATACTCAAACAATGGAAGAAAGCCCCTACCATCATTAGAAATCTGAGGAATATAAGCATAAAATTAAAATTAAATTTTACACACGAAGATTTTTACAAAGTGGCCCATAGTAAATATGGACCATATAAAAGAGCATCAATGAATGTGTGTAACTTCATACTATCAACAAAAGTGCTAGAAACACCAAACAAAAAAGATAATAGGCAGGGACTAATAAACCCTTATGCCTATTATCTTAGTAAAACTTTTATTGGAATATAAAGTTGAACCGCCGTATACGGTTCCGTACGTACGGTGGTGTGAGAGGGACTAAATAAAATAATTATTTAGTCTCTACTTAATTTTATTTACGGAGGTCAAAAATGAATCAATTAACAATTCAACAATTAAATGTTGGAGATAGCGCGACGACTAAAAAGGCATTTACTGAAAAAGACGTGTTAACATTTGCAGAAGTTTCAAGTGATTATAATCCCGTTCATGTGGATAAAGAGTATCCAAAAGAAACCATGTTCAAAAAACAAATTGTACATGGGATGCTTGTGGGTTCTTTGTTCAGTGCGATTTTTGGTGTTCAAATGCCTGGGTTAGGAAGCATTTATACGAAACAATCTTTAAAGTTTACAAACCCAGTATATTTCGGCGATGAAATTGAAGCCACTGTCACTGTCAGGGAAATGATGATCGATAGAAATAGAGTTATTTTTGATTGTGTGGCTAAAAATCAAAACGGTGATGTGGTTATTGTTGGAGAAGCAACAATTATGCCACCAAAGGAGTCAGACAATGCATAAATTTATTAACGGAGAAGTTTTTAAAACTTTACTAAAAGATGGTATGAAAATACATGTTGGTGGGTTTTTAACCAATGGTTCACCAGAAACATTAATTGATTTGGTGGTTGAATCGGGTGTTAAGAATTTAACGATTATTTGTAATGATGGTGGATATGAAGGCAATGGTGTTGGCAAGATGATCAATCATGGTCAAGTGAAAAAACTGATTGCGAGTCATATCGGAACCAATCCTGATGTGGGTCGATTGATGAACGAAGAAAAACTCATCGTTGAACTTGTTCCTCAAGGGACCTTAGTTGAACGTATTCGAGCTTATGGTGCTGGGCTTGGTGGAATATTAACCCCAACTGGATTAAATACTTTGGTTCAAGAGGGTAAAGAAGTCATTCAAGTTAAAGGGAAAGATTATTTACTAGAAGAAGCATTGGGCGCAGATATGGCATTAATTGGCGGGGCAATTGCCGATGAATATGGAAATCTTAAATATAGAGAAACCATGAGAAACTTTAATCCAATGATGGCAACAGCAGCTGAAATAGTCGTTGTTGAACCTGTTAAGGTTATTGAAGTTATTGATCCTGAGAATGTGATTACACCACATCCTTTCGTTGACTATATATTAGGCGGTGAACAAGATGAACGATAAACAAATCATTGCTTCACGTATTGCGATGGAATTAAAAGATGGTGATTTAGTGAATCTTGGTATTGGTATTCCAACACTTGTTGCTAATTATGTGTCAGAAGATAAAGAAATCATCTTTCAGTCAGAAAACGGTATTATTGGCTTAGGCGCTGATCAAGGAGAAGACTGTAGTATTGTAAATGCTGGTGGTATGAAAGCATCTATTTGCAAAGGTGGGGCTTTTATTGATTCTGCAACGTCATTTACGTTTATACGTGGTGGTCATATAGACATTACTGTTTTAGGGGCTTTAGAAGTTGATCAAGAAGGATCAATTGCATCTTGGATCATACCTGGAAAATTAGTGCCTGGTATGGGTGGTGCGATGGATTTGGTTACAGGCGCAAAAAAAGTGATTATTGCCATGCGACATACCAATAAAGGCAAAGTTAAAATATTAAAAAAATGTCGCTTGCCATTAACGGCGTTTAAACAAGCGAATTTAATTGTCACAGAAATGTGCGTCATGGAAGTTAAAAAGGATGGGTTACACTTATTAGAAGTGAATCCAGCATATACGATAGAAGAAGTCATGAATGCAACGGATGCAGAATTGATTGTTGATGAAGTCAAACCGATGAGGGGGATTGAAAATGAAAACAATGCTTAGAATAAGAATGTCTACACACGATGCTCATTACGGTGGTAATTTGGTAGATGGTGCACGAATATTAGGTTTATTTGGTGATGCAGCTACGGAATTATTGATTCGTAATGATGGTGATGAGGGACTATTTAGAGCTTATGAAAAAGTAGATTTTTTAGTACCTGTTTATGCAGGAGATTTCTTAGAAGTTGAAGCGGTGATTTTAGAACAAGGCAATACATCTAGAAAAATGGAATTTAAATGTTTTAAAGTCATAGAACCAAGAACGGATATATCTGATAGTGCTTGTGATGTGCTAGACAATAAAATATTAACGACACACGCCATAGGAACATGCATTGTTCCAAAGGACAAGCAAAGAAATGAATAAATTAATTATTACATGTGCCATAAGCGGGGCTGAGGTTTTAAAAGAACATAACCAAGTGGTGCCTTATACAATTAATGAAATGGTTAATGAAGCAAAAACTGCTTATGCAGCTGGTGCTTCCATTATCCACTTACATGCACGCTTAGATGATGGTAGGCCCACACAAGATAAGAAGAGATATCTTGATATCATCAATGCCATTCATAAAGAATGCCCTGATTTAATTATTCAAGTGTCAACGGGTGGTGCTGTTGGTATGAGTGTTGAAGAACGCTCAGATGTATTAAACTTAAAACCTGAAATGGCCACATTAGATTGTGGCACATTAAACTTTGGTGGCGATGAAATATTTATTAATACTGAAAATAACATTATTTATTTTGCAAACAAAATGAATGAATTAAATGTAAAATATGAAATGGAATGTTTTGAAAAAGGTCATATTGATATGACAAAAAGACTAATTAAAAAAGGTGTTATTAAACCACCTTTGCATTATAGTTTTGTCCTTGGAGTCATCGGTGGTATGACAGGTGAAGAAAGAGATTTTATATTTTTAAAAGAATCTTTACCTAAAGATGCGACTTATAGTGTGGCCGGAATTGGCCGATATGAATTTAGTCTTGCAGAACTTGCAATTAAACATGGCGGACATGTTCGTGTTGGCTTAGAAGATAACATCTATTTAGAAAAAGGTGTCTTGGCAAATTCCAATGCAGATTTAGTGAATAAAGTTGTGAAAATTGCAAAAGAATATAAAAGAGAAATCGCGTCACCTAGCGAAACTCGTCAAATACTTAGAATGGAGGAATAACATGACAGATTTAAATAAATTTGGAACACACAGAGTCATTTATCCTTTGGGGACATTGCCTCAAAGTGCAGAAAAAATAGACAATCAAATGGTGTGTTATGATAATGAAATATTATGCGAAGTGGAAACTTTAAATATTGATTCTGCTTCATTTACTCAAATTAGAGAAGTATGTGAAGATGATTATGATAAAATTGAAGAAATGATTTTAGACATCGTTCATACAAAAGGAAAACTACAAAATCCTGTCACAAGAAGTGGTGGGATGTT
>JAQIBJ010000021.1 GCA_027859085.1 Mycoplasmatota bacterium | reverse complement strand
TTAGTGTGCCGGGCATGGCACTAATCTAACTGGTGAAAGTCCAGTCGGCGGTATTTATCGCCAACCGTAGTGAAGCGCAAGGTATCTATCGCGAGGTAGAACTGGAGGAAGCGTGTAGCGAAACTTTGAACCTATGAACAAAAACTTGATAAGAAGGCTATGAGCTGGATAAGGTAGCTAATGATACCGAAGTCCTAAAGATAAACGTAAAAGCAAAGTAGTAAATCAAGAGGTTATGAAGTGAAAGATTAGTTTCTTACCCCGGGAGCTCTCTGGCCATTAGGTTTAAGATAAAACCAACGCATTTATGCGTAGTTCCCTAATGTCGAAAAAGGTTAAGCGAGAGAAGTCAGCAGAGGTCATAGTAGAGGAAACTCGAAGGACCAAACAATTTTATAGTGTTGATTCACTGTAAATTAAGTAAGTACCAACTAGAGTTAGAGGAAAAGGGTTGTCAAAAACGTAATTTGAATCACCTATAAAACCGACTAATATGTGGTGTACTTATATCTGAAATATGGAAGGAACAACAACAAATGAAGTTAATCGATGAAATACTAGATAGGAATAATCTAACGAAAGCCTACAATCAAGTTGTATCAAACAAAGGTAGTGCAGGAATTGATGGCGTGACAGTAGATGAGTTGAAAACATACTTAAAGGATAACTGGCAGAAAATAAAAGATGACATCTATGCGAAAACGTATAAACCAAACGCGGTTAAAAGAGTTTATATACCTAAAGGAAAAGACACCTTTAGACCACTAGGAATACCGACCGCAATGGATAGAGTCATTCAACAAGCCGTCGCCCAGAAACTACAAGTAATCTATGAAGCTAAGTTCAGTGAAAGTTCATATGGTTTTAGACCTGGAAGGTCATGTCATATGGCAATACAAAAGGTCTTAGAATATTTAAACAACGGATATGAATGGATTATAGACTTAGATCTAGAGAAGTTCTTTGACAAAGTAAATCACGATAAACTCATACAAGTTTTACGACTTGAAGTAAAAGACGCAACAACTTTGAACCTGATAAGAAAGTATCTTAAAGCAGGCGTTATGGAAGAAGGAGTCTTTGGAAAGACTGACATAGGCACACCACAAGGTGGGCCAATCAGTCCAGTATTGTCTAATATTTTACTAGACCAATTCGATAAAGAGATGGAAAAGCGAGGTAGACTATTTGTAAGATACGCTGATGATGTAAATCTATTTGTGAAAAGCGAAAAAGCAGCTGATAGAGTTATGAAGTCAGTGGTAAGTTGGCTTGAGAGAAAGCTATTTCTCAAAGTAAACGCAAGGAAAACAAAAGTCACAAGACCTATGAAGAACAAATTTCTTGGATTTGGATTTTGGAAAAGTAAAGATGGATGGACTGCAAAACCCCATAACGACAGCAAACAAAAGCTAAAAAGAAACATATCAAGAATACTATGCAGGAGGAAAGCAGCAGCGAAACCTTTGGCCTATACATTTTTGAAACTAAATCAAGTGATAAGAGGTTGGATAAACTACTTCAAGATAGGCAGTATGAAGTTATTTCTTAAAGAATTTGGTGGTTGGATGAGACATAAAGTTAGAGTGATTATTCTTAAACAATGGAAAAAGACTTCAACTATATACAAGAATCTAAGAAAGATTAGTATGAAAATGAAATGGAGTTTTACACACGAAGATTTCTTCAAGGTGGCCAACAGTAAATATGGCCCATACAAAAGAACATCAATGAATGTGTGCAACTTCATTCTTTCACCAAAGATACTAGAACGACCTAACAAAAAAGATAATAGACAAGGGCTAATAAATCCCTATGACTATTATCTTAGTAAAATTTGAATTGGAATATAAAATTGAACCGCCCTGTACGGTTCCGTACGCAGGGTGGTGTGAGAGGGACTAAATAAAATAATTATTTAGTCTCTACTCGTTTTACCTTAGTTTTTCAGTGGTCTCCAAATTTTGTCCTTTTTTATTTGGCTTGAAGATTTATTTGTGAAAACTTTTACATTCTGCGTTGCAAGTCGGCCAATTTATGGTAAAATATAAGGTAGTAGATTGAAAAGGAGTTGTCAATATGGCTAAAACAAAAGCGACTATTTATAATGTTGCGATGCGTGCGGATGTATCACTTGCAACAGTATCGAGAACATTAAATAATCCAGAAAAAGTTAAAAAAGAGACAAGAGAAAAAGTACTTAAAGTTATTGAAGAATTGGGTTATAAACCCAATGCTTTTGCTAGGGGTTTAGCAAGCCGAAAATCAACTTCAGTTGCAGTTATGGTCCCTGATATGACAAGATCATCTATTGCTGAGATGGTGAACGGTATTGTTGTTGAAGCCAGAAAGTATAATTACTCTATTATTATTTATGTATTAAAAGATGAATACGAAGAAGAGTCTGAAATGTTTAAAGAAGTTGTTGCTTCACAAGCAGATGGTATTCTTTACATGAATGATGAAATTAATGAACAACAATATCAAATGTTGAATAGAATCAAAGATGACTATGGTATTCCAATTGTATTGGCGAATACTTTATATCCTTTTGAAAATAAATTATCGACGGTATCAATTGATTATCATAAAGCAGGGTATGCCATTACAAAAGAATTAATTGATGAAGGCAGAAAAAACATTTATATGTTAACAACTGCTAGAAAATACATGGTGAATGACTTAAAAGAATCAGGTTATATGAAAGCTATTAAAGAAGCTGGTTTAGAATCACATATCTATAGAACTAGTGGTGATATTTCTATCAATACAATTCATTTTGACGAATTGTATAATGAAGTGGGCAAAAAAATTGATGGTGTTGTTGCTGTTAGAGATAGTATTGCCGTATCATTTATTAATTCAATGATTTCTAAAGGTAGAAAAATACCAAAAGATATTTCAGTGTTTGGTTTCCAAAACACGAAATATGCATCTTTATCAAGGCCAAAATTATCATGTATCGATATTCCGATTACTGAAATTGGTGTTAGAGCCATGGCTTTACTAAAAGAAGAAATCGATCATGGCACAACCAAACAAAAATATTTTGAATTACCTTATAGTATCATACATCGCGAATCAACTAAATTGTAATCAACGTCAAGGAGGACATAATGAACTTATACGAAGATTTAAAGTGGCGTGGACTTGTTTATCAAGAAACAGATGAGACGTTAAGAAATAAATTAAATGAAGAAGTACTTACTTTTTATATAGGCACTGATCCAACAGCTGATAGTTTACATGTTGGTCATCTAATGGCTAACTTGGTTGCAAAGAGATTAGAAGACCACGGACATAAACCAATTTTAGTGATTGGTGGTGGAACGGGGCTTATTGGAGATCCTAGTTTTAAAGCTGATGAAAGAAAATTGTTATCTATTGAAGAATCTTTAAAAAACGCTGCTGGTATTGAAAAACAATTTAAAGGTTTATTGCCAACCGCTAAGGTTGTTAATAACTATGATTGGTTATCATCTTTAAATGCTATTGAATTTTTAAGAGATTTAGGAAAGCATTTTAGTATCAACTATATGATGGCAAAAGATTCTGTGAAATCTAGAATTGAAAAAGGCATATCTTTTACAGAATTCTCTTATCAAATTATTCAAGCATGGGATTTTGAACATTTATATGACAATTATAATTGTACATTACAGATCGGTGGCCAAGATCAATGGGGTAATATTACATCTGGTTCAGAATTAATTAGACGTAAACATGGCGCAGATGCTAAAGTTTATGGATTAACTTTTCCTTTAGTGACTAAATCAGATGGTACAAAATTCGGTAAAACAGAATCGGGAACACTTTGGTTAGACCCAGAGAAAACAAGTCCTTATGAATTTTATCAATTTTGGATTAACATCCCTGATGCTGTTGTTATTAGTAGGTTAAAACAATTTACTTTTCTATCAAGAGAAGAAATCGAAACGATTGAAACGTCTTTAATAAAAGAACCAGAAAAACGTTTGGCGCAAACAACTTTAGCAAATGAAGTTGTGGAAATGATTCATGGCAAAGATGCATTACAAAAAGCTATCAATGTCAGCAAAGCTTTATTTAGTGGAAATATCAAAGATTTATCAATTGATGAAATAGAAATGGGATTTAAAAATTTACCTTCTGTTTCAATTGAATCAGATATGCCGTTATTAGACGCGCTTATTGAATTGTCATTAGTTCAATCAAAAAGAGAAGCTAGAGAAATGGTTAAAAATAATGCAGTTTCTGTCAATGGTGAAAAAGAAAATAACATCTCTTTTGAAGTGAAAAAAGCAAATGCGTTTGGTCATAAATACACGATTTTGAGAAAAGGCAAGAAAAAATACGGTGTTTTAAAACACCAATAAAACAATCATAATAAATAAAAAGAACTATGAGAAATCATAGCTCTTTTTTTTCTATAGTAATTAATACTTTTTCTATTCGATTGTTAATCACTGTTTTGACTTCAAATACAAGATTATGATAATGAACAACATCTGCTTGATTCGGTTTTGGTATGTACTCCAATTCATCAATGATTAAACCGCTAAGTGTCTCATAATCAGAACTAATGTTTAAATTAAGATAACGGTTGATGTCTTGTATGGGTAAAGTACCATTGACTAAATATTGATTTTCAGATACTTTAGTAATTTCTTCTTCAATCTTATCATATTCGTCGTAAATATTTCCAACGATTTCTTCAAGCAAATCTTCTATTGTCACAATACCTTCCATGCCACCATAGTCATCTAATATCACAGCTAATTGATGGTTAGTTTCTTGCATTTTTTTAAATAATGTATTGATCTTAACGCTTGTGGGAACATAATAAGGCTCCCGTAACATTTTAGAAATATCAATGTTTTCAAACCCAACTTTTTTAGCGTGAATCAGAATATCTTTGACATGAATAATACCTAAAATATTGTCTATATTATCTTTATAAAAGGGTATTCTAGAATAATTTGAATGGATCACTTGTTCTAATATTTCATCATTTTCATCTCCGATGTCAATCGCATGAACGTTGGTTCTTGGTGTCATAATTGCTTCAGCTGATATGTCATCAAAGCGAAAAATACTTTCTAACATTTCTTTTTCTTCTTCTTGATATAAACCTTCTGTATGGCCATGTCTAATTAATCTTTTGATTTCACTTTCTGAAATATCTTCATCTCTCGTGAATTTTCTAATACCCATAAGCATTAAAATACCTTTAGTGGTCGCAGAAAGTAACCAAACAGCAGGTTTTGTAATAATCATGGTCATGTATACAATTCTAACTGAGAATATAGAAAATTTTTCAGGATTTAATAAAGCAATTCTTTTAGGAACCAATTCACCAAAAACGAGAGTAATATAAGATAGAATTACTGTGATAATAATAACAGCAACTGTTTCAGGTATTATAAGATTTATCTGTAAAAATATGTTAATTAAATTGTCTGCTAATTGTTAACCTGCCAAGGCACTTGATAAAAATCCTGCCAGTGTAATTGCAACCTGAATGGTTGATAAGTATCTTGTAGAATCTGATTTAACTTTTTTTAGCATTTTGCCTTTTTTGTGACCTATTTCTATCAGCCTGTCCACTTTTGCTGGACTTAAAGAAACCAGCGCCATTTCACTTGCTGCATAAAAACCATTCACTAATATTAAAATAACTATAAATAAGAGTATCAGTTCAACTTCCATTTTCTAAACCTTCTTTTTCTTTTGTGATTCTGTTAAATATTTTTTTTGATAGATAATTCTTAATGCATTTAAGACGCAAAGTATTGCGACGCCAACATCTGCAAAAATTGATAACCACATCCACATAAGACCGACTGCAGACATTGCAAGGAATATAACCTTGACTGCTACAGAGAAAATAATATTTTGTGCAGAAAGTAATCTTGTCTTTTTCGCAATTCGGAATGCTTTATCTAACAATCTAATATCATTATTAATGATGATAACATCTGATACTTCAATAGCGATATCAGAAGCAGAACCCATAGAAACACCAATATCTGCATTTTTTAATAGTGGTGCGTCATTGATACCATCTCCGACATACATTGATACTGAGTGGGTTCTAATGTTATCAAATTGTCTGATTTTATCTTCTGGTAGTAATTCAGCGTAATATTCAATACCACCTAATTGCATGGCAATGTCTCTCGCTGATTTTTCGTTGTCACCAGTTAACATCACTGTATCATATTCTTTGGTTAATTCTCTAACGGTTTGCATTGAAGTTTCTTTTAGTTCGTCTTTAATGATGATGTAACCAATGTAGTTGTCATCATATGAGACAAAAGTATATGATCCAACTGGTAATTTTTCATCTTCAACGATGACTTTATTTTTTGCTAAGAATGATTTACTACCCGCTAATAATACTTTGCCTTCAATGGTACCTTTAATACCATATCCAGGTACCTCTTGAATATCAACAACATCTAAAACATCTTGATGATTAAAATCGACTATCGCTTTTGCGATTGGATGATTAGAGTATCTTTCAATTGAAGCAGCAAGTTTTAAGGTTTCTTCATTACTGTATTCTTGAACAAAGAAATCACCGTGTGTTAATGTTCCTGTTTTATCTAAAGCAATGGTTTCAACTTCGGTAATTGAATGTAAATATGAAGAGCCTTTGAATAAAATACCATGTTTAGCAGCGGTACCTATCCCAGCATAATATGATAACGGCACAGATAAAACCAATGAACATGGACAAGAAATGACTAAGAATATAGCTGCACTATAGATGTAAGGATCAATACTGCCTTCATTACGCCAATCAAACAACGCACCTGATAGAACAAGTAGTACAGCAAGTCCAACTATAATAGGTGTGTAAACTTTAGCAAATTTTGTAATCATTAATTCTCGTTTTGATTTTTTATTGGTTGAATTTTCAATCAAATCAATGATTTTAGACAAAGTTGAATTTTCATATGATTTTGTGACTTCGATATGAATGATATCACCTACATTGATATTACCACTCAGTATTTTATCAGCTGTATTCACTGTTTTTAATTTTGCTTCACCAGTTAACTCCGAAGTATTTAATGAAGTAGAACCTTGAACAATAACGCCGTCTAAAGGAATTCTTTCACCATTTTTAACTACTAATATATCTCCGATTTCGACTTGAGATGGTTCCTTAACAATGACTTCACCATTGATTAAGACATTGGCATAATCAACTTTAAGATTGACAAGTGATGCAACTTCATTTCTTGATTTATCAACAGCTCTACCTTGTAAAAATTCTCCAACTGAATAAAAGATAACAACAGCAATTGCTTCTTCATATTGACCAATTGCCATTGCGGCAACGGTCGCAATGATCATTAGAGTATTCTCGTTAAATATATTAAAGTTCTTTATGCCCTTCATTTGTAGAATAAACATTTTAGAAATTAGAAATCCATATCCAACCCAGTATAAAGTCCGTCCAAATAAATCACTTATTTGTGGGATATTGATATTTAACCAATTGTTTAATAATGGAAATAATCTGAATCCGATTAAATCTAATAAAATAATAAAAACACCGATTAATACAAATTTGTATTCACCAATGAAAGTCTTATTAATCACTTCAACTTTATCTTCTAAATAATGGGTTACAATATTATCTTCTAAAACATCAACAATTGCTTTAATTTCTTTTAAAGCAAGGTCTTCGTTATAATCTTCTTTAAAATCAACAAGTAAAACTTGTGTTGCGAAATTGAACGATGCACTGTTTACAAAATCTAAACGCGAAGTTCTTCTTTCAACTTTTGCAATACAATTTGAACAAGTGAGGTTTTCCATCTTTATTTTTCTTACCATATTCATCACGATTCCTCTCTCGCTATAGTTACACATTATTATACTAATAATATGGTCATAAAGTCAAATTAATTTAGAAAGCAAAACTTTAGGGTTTTCCTGTTTGCAAATACCCCTCCATATGATAAAATAATGATGATAGGATGTGATATTAATGAATTGGTTAGACATTGCGAAAAATTATGAGGAAGAATATATCCGCATTGTGAAAGAAGTCTTACAAATTCCAACGGTTTTAGAAAAATACACACCAGAAAATAAAGAAGCCCCTTTTGGTGATGATATTAGAAAATCTTTGGATTACATGTTAGATTTAGGAAAAAAAGATGGGTTTAAAGTAAAAAATATTGATAATTATGCTGGCCACATTGAAGTAGGAGAAGGCGAAGAAGTTCTTGGCGTTCTAGGCCATTTGGATGTTGTGCCAGCGGGTGGCAAGTGGGATCAACCTCCTTTTTCAGCATTTGAAAAAGATGGCAAGATTTACGCGCGTGGTGCGATGGATGATAAAGGACCAACAATTGCTGCTTACATTGCTCTAAAAATGATTAAAGATCAAGGGATTAAATTAAATAAAAAAGTACGTTTAATTCTTGGTTGTGATGAAGAATCAGGTATGCGTGGTATTAAACGCTATTTAGAACAAGAACAAATGCCGGATTTAGGATTTGCACCTGACGCTGAATTTCCTTTAATTTATGCAGAAAAAGGTATTTATGCGTATACTTATAATGGAAAAGTTACTGATAAGTTATTATTATCATTAGAGTCAGGAGACCGTTTTAATGTTGTTCCTGATCAATGTGCTGCTAAATTATCAGAAAATAAAGAAAAAGAATTTAATAAATTTTTAAAAGACAACAAAATTCAAGGAGAAATAAAAGGCGATGAGTATATCGTTTATGGCAAAAATGCTCATGCAGCTTGGCCTCACCTTGGTGTAAACGCAATTTCATTAATGGTCAGGTTCCTTGTTAAACAAACGAATAATCCATTTATCAATATGTTGGATAAATATTTAACAGATGATCATTTAGGTAAGAAATTAGGTATTGATATTTCTGATGAAGAGATGGATGAATTAACGCTAAATTTAGCCTTTATACATTATGATGGTAAAGATGTTAATATTGGAGTTAATATTCGTTATCCTAAAAATTATGATTTTGATGAAGGCGAACAAATCATCATTAAATCAGGAAAACATTTTGCCTTAAATTACAATAAAGATTCTAATTCACCACCTCATTATGTTTCACCAGAAGATGATTTGGTGAAAGTATTGCATGATGCATATATTAAATATACCAATGATACAGAAAACAAAATTATGAGTATTGGTGGTGGAACATATTCAAGAATGTTGAAAAAAGCCGTTGCTTTTGGTCCAGCACTTCCTGGAGATGAAGATTTAGCACACCAACCGAATGAACATTTAAATATTAAGGACATGATAAATGCAATAGCCATTTACGCAGAAGGAATAGCAAGACTGGCGGGAGAATAGTATGCGATTAAGAAACGTAAAATATGCGAAGGAGTTAATTCATTCCTATCCTGCTTATGTTATTTTAAATCCTAAAAATCATAATGGAAAGTGGCAATCACTTTTTGATAATGAGCATCCTATTGAAGTCGAAATAGGTTGTGGTAAAGGTAAGTTTATATTTGAAAAAGCACTAAACAATCCAAATATCAATTATATTGGTATTGAAAAGTTTGATTCTGTAATTGTAAGAGCTTTAGAGAAACTTATATTACAACCGCTTGATAATTTAAAATTAGTTCGATTTGACGCAACATATATTACTGATATATTTGAAGAAAATGAAATAGATAGGTTGTATTTGAATTTCTCAGATCCTTGGCCTAAAAACCGTCATGAAAAAAGAAGGTTAACATCACCAAGGTTTATTAAAAGATATCATCAGACATTAAAGAATGATGCAAATATTGAAATGAAGACAGACAATTATTCATTGTTTGAATATTCACTCATGTCGTTTAATCATTCAGATGTCATTGATATATTAGATTTTTCATTAGACTTGTATAAACATTTCCCTTCTTCGAATATCCAAACAGAATTTGAAATGAAGTTTGTTGAAGAAGACAAACCAATATATTATTTAAAAACAAAACATAGAGGAGTGAAAAATGAAAAAATACTATAAAGATTTAGTAGAATTACCAGGTGTTTCAAGTCATGAAAAATTTGTAAGACAATATATGAGGCAACATTTGGAAAAATTAACTGAAGAAATTATTGAAGATAACCTAGGATCAATTTTTGGTGGTATTAATTTAAAATCCGATGGACCAACTGTTATGTTGGCTGGACATATGGATGAAATTGGTGCCATGGTTAAAGGTATCAACAAAAATGGAACGATTAAAATGATGGCAATTGGTGGGATTAGTGCTCAAGTTGTTGTTTCACAACATATGAATGTTGTTAGAGGAGATGGTTCATTTGTTCCAGGTGTTGTTGGTGCAAAACCGCCTCATCTATTAAGAGATAAAACGAGTAAACAAGTGTCTAGTTTTGATGATTTCCATTTAGATATTGGTGCAGATGATGAAGATCATGCGCGCGAAATCGGTATTAAAATTGGCCAACAAATTGTTTTTGAAAATGATTATAAAGAATCAATAGATGGTAAAAAGATTTTTTCAAAAGCTTGGGATAACCGTTTTGGTTCAGCCATGGCTTTGGATATACTAGAAGATGTTGATAGAGACAAATTGAAATGTAAATTCATCGCTGGCGCGAATGTCCAAGAAGAAGTTGGATTAAGAGGCGCAATCACATCAACTTACAAAGTGAATCCAGATTTATTTATTGCAGTTGATTGTTCTCCATGTGCAGATACATTTGATAAAACTGAAGTTGGCGGAACATTAGGTGATGGATTCTTAATTCGTTTTTATGATCCAAGAGCTTTAATGCACCAAGGCGCAAAGAAATTTATTGAAGAATTGGCTGAAAAGAATGACATTAAATTTCAATATTATAGTTCTTTAGGTGGCACTGATGCAGCTGCTGCACAGTTATCACGTGGAGGAACAATTGCTTGTACAATTGGAATGCCTGCTAGATATATTCACTCAACAACATCAATGATACATAAAGATGATTATAAAGCTGTTAAAGCCATTATCTTAAAGATGTTAGAAGTTATTGATTGGGATACAATCAAAGAAATTAAATCAAACGTATAATTAAAAATTATATAGATTAGTACTTATGAGACCACAAAAATGTGGCTTGGAAAGGAAAAAGAAATGAAAAAAGAAAAAGTAGTTTTAACAAATCGCGAACAAACACGTAAAATGACAATTTTAGCGATGTTTATCGCGATTATTATTGTGATGGGTATGGTGCCATTTTTAGGATTTATTCCATTATTTGGTTTATCATTTCAAATCATCACTATTCCAGTAATTATTGGAGCCGTTATTCTAGGAAGAAAATCTGGAGTAATTCTGGGATTAACTTTTGGTGTCGTATCATTAATTAGAGGTGCAATGAGTGGGGGATTTGACTTCCTATTTGTTCTGCCTTGGATTTCAATCTTACCAAGGGTTATATTTGGTTTTATTATCTATGATGTATTTAGATTTTATAAAAAGATTATCAATCAAAGAATTATAGCTTTGGCGCTCGGTTTTTTGACAGTTTCCATCATTCATACTATATTGGTTGTACCGATGATAGCAACTGGATTCCCAATTGTTTTCGAATCGCCAAGTATCTATAATGGCATTCTGAGTGGTGAGTATGGAGAAGCGACCATAGATGGTATTGCTGGGTTACAGGCATTTAGAGAAATTATGAAATGGATGCTCGGTATCTTAATCACTAATGGTATAGGTGAAGCTATCTTGGCCATGTTGATTGGTTCAGTTGTAACCGACAGATTGATTAATTATTTAACCAATAATAATCAAGCAATTTTGCGTGGAGGCGTTTATGAAGTTAGCGATTGATATTGGTAACACAACAATAGCAATTGGTTTATCAAAAACTGGAGAAACAATCGATAAATTATACCGAATCAATACAGATAAAAATAAATCATCAGATGAGTATTCAATGATACTAAATGATTATATTCAAGAATGTGACGAAGCAATTATTTCATCAGTGGTTCCGGAAATTAATGATGGATTTAGAGAGTATTTCCTAAACCGATTTAATGTTAAGCCTATATTTGTAGGACAAGGTGTTAAAACAGGTATTAAAATCAATTCAGACAACCCTAAAGAAGTTGGTGCTGATTTAATTGGTAATACCGTTGGTGCAACTAAGATTTATGACGAAACGTGTTTAATCATCGATTTAGGCACAGCAACAACTTTCACTTACATTCAAGATAAAACTTTAAAAGGTGTTGCGATTGCGATTGGTTTAACAACCAGTAAAGATGCTTTGTTTTCTAAAACATCTTTATTGCCACAAGTGGAACTACAAGCACCTAAAAAAGCGTTGGGTAAAAACTCAGTAGATGCTTTTAAATCAGGACTTGTCTATGGACATGCATCAATGATAGATGGCATGGTCAAACGCATTAAAGATGAAGTCAAAAAAGATGATTTAACCGTCATCATGACTGGTGGGCATGCGCGTATTGTTCATGGGCTATGTGAAGAAAAAATTATCAGAGATGATTTATTAATACTTAAAGGCTTATTGCTCATCTTAAAGAAAAATACAAAATAGAATATTAACTAATGAAATGCACTTCTTCAAGTGCATTTTTCATTTATATATGTTAAAATAAATCAGTTAAAGAGGTGACTTATGAAAAAGAAACTATTATTAATTGATGCAAGTAATTTATTGTTTAGATCATATTATGCAACGGCTTATTCAGGTAATCTGATGAAAACAAAGGATGGAAAATTCACCAATGGTATATACGGATTTGTAAGAGCGATGAACACACTTATAAAACGTGATTATACCCATATTATCGTTGCCTTAGACTCTATTGGTAAAACGCATCGTCATGAAGTCTACGAAGAATATAAAGGTACAAGACAAGATACACCTGCAGAATTAAAAGAACAGTTTCCTTATATGGAAGAATTTCTAGATGCAGCTGGTATATATTATTATAGAGAAGAATCATATGAAGCTGATGATGTTATTGGTTATGCTGTTAAACATTTTAAAACTGACTTTGATGAAGTCATGATCTATAGTAATGACCAAGATTTAATGCAACTTATAGATGACAATGTTTTTCAATTAATTTCAAAAAAAGGTTTATCTGAAATTGACATCATGAATAAAGCTGGTTTGTATGAAAAAATGGGATTAACACCTTCTCAAATCCCGGATTATAAAGGGCTCGTTGGGGATAGTTCAGATAATATTCCTGGTATTAAAGGTGTTGGGAAAAAAACCGCAGAAAAACTATTAAAGGAATATGAAACCATTGAAAAAGTTATCGACAATATTCCTAATTTAAAAGGTAAATTAAAAGAAAGAATTGAAGAAAATCAAGAGATTGCTTTATTCTCAAAAAAACTAGCCACGATAGAATGTGATTTTGATAATCAAATAGATATCAATAAAGCTAAATATATCGGTATGGATGAAGAAAAATTAAGAAACTTTTATCAAGAGATGAATTTTAGATCTTATTTGAATCAAATCAATAAAGATAAATCTGTAGAATCATATGATTATAAAGAACTTAAAACAGACGATTTAGAAAAACTTGATTACTCAGATGCTTATCTGTTTTTAGAAACATATGGAGATAATTACCACATCGCTCAAAAACTAGGCTTTGGACTCATCATGAATAAGAAAACATATTATATTGATTATATTGAGGCTATTAAATCTAAAGCTTTTGTTCATTGGTTAAAAGATGAAAAGTCTAAAAAATATGTTTATGACTATAAGAAAATAAAAGTTATATTATTATGGGATGATCTCGAACTTAGAGGTGTTGATTTTGACTTATTATTGGCTGCTTATCTAATTGACGCCAATATCAATCAAGATGATTTTTCTGCAGTTGTAAGATTATTAGAACATGATGATGTCTTGTCTGATGATTTAATTTACGGTAGAGGTGCAAAAAAGTCAATTCCTGCGAAAAGCAAATATGTAAAACATATTATTACAAAAGTAAAAGCCATTAAATTATTACATGAACAAGCTCTAAATAAGATAGAAGAAAATGAACAAAATCAATTATTTAAGGATATTGAATTGCCTTTGTCAGATACTTTAGCATATATGGAGTATCACGGCATACGAGTTGATGAAGAACAATTAAATGCATTCGGTGAAAATTTAGACAACCATTTAGAAACGTTAGAATCTGATATATACAAAGAAGCAGGAGAAGAATTTAATATTAATTCACCCAAACAATTAAGTGAAATATTATTTGATAAATTAGATTTACCAGCCAAGAAAAAAACAAAGAGTGGGTATTCAACCAATATTTCTGTGTTGAATAAATTAAAAAACATTCATCCAATTATTAATATAATCATTAAATATAGAACTTATTCTAAATTAAAATCAACTTATTATGAAGGATTATTAAGTGCATTAAAATTAAAATCTGATCATAAAATTCATACCATTTACCAACAAGCATTAACCAAAACTGGTAGACTATCTTCTAAGGAACCTAATTTACAAAATCTACCAATTCGGACAGATGTTGGTAGAGAATTAAGAAAAGTATTTATAGGGGAAAATAATCATCAATTATTATCTTTAGACTATTCTCAAATCGAGTTAAGAGTTGTGGCTGAATTAGCAAATGTTAAAAATTTAAAAGAAGCATTTAAAAATGATAAAGATATTCATAAAGAAACAGCTAAGAAAATCTTTAAAAAAGATGAGATTACCGATAATGAACGATCAGTCGCTAAAGCGATTAATTTTAGTATTATTTACGGAAAAACGACTTGGGGATTATCTGAAGAACTAGGTATCTCACCTAAAGAAGCAGAAAGATTTATTAATAGCTATTTTGAAACTTATCCAGAGATTAAAGACTATACAGATAAACAAATAGAACAAGCAAAAGAACATGGCTTTGTAGAAACGATGTTTAAAAGAAAAGCATTTATCCCTGAAATCAGTTCAAAGAACTATCAAACAAGAGAATTTGGAAAACGGATTGCGATGAATGCACCAATTCAAGGGTCTGCCGCAGATATATTAAAACTTGCAATGGTAAAAATTGCTCAAAAATTTAAAGAAGACAATATCAAATCTAAAATCATTCTACAAATACATGATGAAATAGTATTAGAGGTTTTAGAAGACGAACTCGATAAAGTCATTAAAATCACTAAAAATACAATGGAGAATATTTTAGATTTTGAAAGTAAATTGGTTGTCCATTATAGTCATGGACCTAGTTTGTTTGAGGTAAAATAATGCCTGAATTACCAGAAGTTGAAACGGTTAGACAACAACTTAAACCTTTACTAATTGGCAAAAAAATCATATCTGTTTCAGTTCGATATAATAAGATAATTAAAATACCTTTGAATAAATTCAAAGAACAACTAAAAAACCAAACTTTTCGAGACATTTCTCGTTATGGAAAATATCTCTTCTTTGAATTAGATGATTTTACCTTGGTGTCTCATTTGAGAATGGAAGGTAAATACTTTTTACGTAAAACTATGAAAGATTTAACGAAACATGATCATATTGTCTTTCATTTAGACAATGATTTGCTTTTAACCTACCATGATGTTAGAAAATTTGGTACAATGGAATTAGTCAAAAAAGGAAAAGAGTATTTATTAGATTCTATTAAAAAACTTGGACCTGAAGTTAATGATGAACATTTAAAAGCCGAAGATATTTATCAAAAGATTAAAGTTTCTTCAAGAGCAATTAAATCAATTCTTCTTGATCAAACTGTGATGACTGGCTTAGGGAATATCTATGTTGATGAAACTTTGTTTCTAGCTAAAATACATCCTGAAACAAAAGGGAACGCATTAACGTTTGAAGATGTTGAAAGTATTCTTTTTTCTGCTAAAAAAGTCATAAAAAAAGCCATTTCACTTGGTGGTACAACCATAAGAACATACCAATCAATTTTAGGTGTTGATGGACGATTTCAAAATGAATTAAATGTCCACACGCTTGTGGGAAAACCTTGTTCTGTATGCCAAGAAAAAATCATAAAAATTAAGGTAGGAGGTAGAGGGACATATTTATGTCCTAATTGCCAACAAAAGGAGTCTTTATGAAAATTATTGGATTAACTGGTGGTATTGCATCAGGGAAAACTTTGATAAGTGACTGGTTTGAAAAAGTACATATTAAAGTGATTGATGCAGACAAAGTCTATAAAGCTTTAATTAAGACTGATAAGGAACTTTACCAAGAGATTGTCAAAACTTTTTCTTTAGAATCTAAAGAAGACCAAAGTCTTGATTTTAAACGATTGGCTAGAATTGTTTTTAATGATAAAGAAAAATTAGAAGCATTAAATCAAATAGCACACCCGTACGTGATAAAAGAAATGGAACATTTAATTGCATATTGTAGAGAAAAAGAAGAAGATATTTTAGTATTAGATATACCATTATTATATGAAGCAAAAATGGAAATTTATTGTGATAAAATTATTTGTGTGTATTTAGATAAAGAAACGCAAATAGACAGACTAATGAAACGTGGATATTTAGAACGTGAAGTGGCTATTCAAAGAATTGATGCACAAATGAGTTTAGAAGAAAAGAAAGAGAGAGCTGATTATGTGATTGATAACTCTTTATCTAGAGATTATAGTTATAATCAGTTTAAACATGTATTGGTAAAAATAAAATCGGAATTATAGGAGTGAAACTTTGGAACAAATAAAGAGAACAGATATATTTGTTGTGTCTTTAGAGGGACTATGTTCAACAGTTGATTATCAAGCATTATCTTTACTGTATCAGCCAATCATAGGTCAAAAAGCATTAACTTTATATCTTACATTACTAAATTTAGTAGACAGACAAAATTTAATATCTGAAGAATATCTTCACTCTGACTTAGAATCATTATTAAATATGGATGTTTCTGATATAGAGAAAGAACGTTACAAACTAGAAGCCATTGGTTTGTTGGTAACGTTTTTTACCAGTGATTCATTTACTTATGAAGTTAAATTACCATTATCCGCAAGAAGTTTTGTGAATGACGGTATTCTAGGTGAGTATCTTATTTCTAATATTACCAAGACTAGATTTAAAAAAATCATTAAAATATTTAAAGTGAAGCAACCCAATCAAAAACAAAAATATAATATTTCAAAAGCCTTTAATGAGGTTTTTCCAAACATTGAAAAAGCTTATAAAAAAGATTATGAGACATCACTTTTATCTGGAAAAGTTCAGTCATTTAGAAGTTTAAATGGTCATGAATTAGATTGGAGATTTTTACGTGACAGTATTTCAAAAGAAATATTGGATATAAAAAAATTAACTGAAGCGATGATAAATAAAATTAATCAACTGAGTTATGTCTATGTACTTAATGAATTAGAAATGAAAGAGATAATGATTAAATCGATTGGTGATAATCAAAATTTGAGTGTTGAAGAGCTTGCGAGGAACGCTAGAAATTTCTTTGACCAAAGACAAGCCAATCATACTGAAAAAAAAGCCAATCATAAAGTGATTTATCAAAATAAATCTAATAAGAAGCCAGAAAGTTTAGAAGAATATTTTACCAACATATCACCTAAACAACTTTTGGAAGAGCTTAATGATGGGGTGGTTCTAACCGCAGATTTGAAAATCGCTGAAAGATTATTAGATGAGGTTGGATTAGAAACAGGTGTTATTAATGTATTGTTAGCACATGTTTATAAACAAAAAGAAAATAAATTACCAGGTTATGCATATTTTCAAAAAGTCGCATTGAGTTGGAAAAGAAACAAGATAAACTCTGTTGAAACAGCATTACAATATATCAAACATATTGAAACAATGAAAAAGAAAAAACCAAAAAATTCTTATTATAATAAACCAGAAAAAGCTGATGTTGAAGTTGAATGGTTGGATAAATATCTAAACACAGAGGAGAATAAATCATGAAAAAAGCAGAAGATTATTTAAAAGCTTTTGATAAACCCATAGATTATGATCAATTAATTGATGAGTTTATGTCTGATACAATCATCAAGAAATTCATCATGGATCATGATTTAACCAGAGAACAAATCATCAAGGCAAGTCATGTGTTCTTGACATATAAAGAAGAAAGAGAAATATGTAATCAATGCGAAAGTATTGAAGAGTGTCGATTAAAAACCACTGGATTCACACCGCATCTTACATATTATAACCATCGCATTCAAATAGAATATTCAAGATGCAGATACAATCAATCAAATTCAGCCAATAACATCAATGCTTTATATATTCCAAAAAGAATCTTTGAAGCGTCATTAGAAGACCTGGATTTAATTGGCGAAAGCAGAAAAGCAATTCACAGATACATTCTTGAGTTTTTAAAGAAATTTGATAAAAATCATTTCATGAAAGGGATGTATATTTCAGGCGAATATGGTTCTGGAAAAACATATATTTTGGCTGCTTTAGCAAATGAACTCGCCAAAGAAGATTATAAAATCATCTTTGCTTATTATCCTGACTTGGTCAGAGAATTAAAATCAAGCATTGGTACAGGAGATTTAGAACAAAAAATTAGAAAGTTAAAATCAATTGATATATTATTCTTAGATGATATCGGTGGAGAATATTTTTCTAAGTTTATTAGAGATGAAGTCTTAGGTTCAATATTACAACATCGTTTACTTGATAATAAACCAACATTTTTATCAAGCAATTTCAAAGTTGATGAATTGATGAAAGTTATCAAAGATTCTGATGCCAGACATGAAACAGTCAGTGCTTTAAGAATTATTCAACGTATAAGAAGAATGACACAAGAATTTATCTTAAAAGATATGCCACGTATATCTTGACAAATTTTAAAACAATCGTATAATAGAATTAGAAACGAAGAAGAGGACAAAATTATTATTGACTTGATTTAAGCGACAATGGGACGGTGTGAGCCATTGAATCAACAATAGTAGTTACTACCTTGGAGTTTGCTTTAATAAAGCACGTACCAGGCGTTAACGGTTTAAGGTATAAATTAAGGTGGTACCGCGATTATTTCGCCCTTTGTAAAAGGGGCGTTTTTTTATTTTTAAGGAGGAAGAAAAATGAATATAACTTTACCTGATGGATCAATATTAACTTATGATGAACCAAAAAAGCTATCTGAAATAGCCAATGATATTTCGATATCTTTAAGAAAGAAAAGTTTAGTGGCTAAAGTTGATGGCAAATTAATGGATATGAATAGAGTGATTAGTAAAGATTCCGAAGTCGCTTTTTTAACTGAGAAAGATGAAGAAACTTTAGAAGTTTTAAGACATTCAACTGCCCATTTATTAGCTGAAGCTGTAAAGAAACTATATCCGAAAGCTAAATTTGGTGTTGGACCAAATATTGAAGATGGTTTTTATTATGACATTGATTTAGGAGATGATGTTTTAACTGAATCAGATTTAGTAACAATTGAAAAAGCAATGAAAAAAATTGCTTCTCAAAATGCTCAGATCAAACGTTCTGTATTATCCTATGACGAAGCATTAGAAAAATTTAAAAATGATGAGTACAAAGTTGAATTAATTAAAGGTCTACCTAAAGATGAAGAAATTAGTATTTATGCGCAAGATTATTTTACTGATTTATGTCGTGGTCCCCATTTACCAGGAACTAAATGGATTAAAAATTTTAAATTATTAAGTTTAGCGGGTGCCTATTGGCGTGGAAATAGTGACAACAAACAATTAACACGAGTTTATGGAACAGCGTTCTTTTCTAAAGAAGATTTAAATGAACATCTAAGAGTACTAGAAGAAAGAAAGAAAAGAGATCACCGTAAATTAGGTAAGGAACTTGATTTGTTTATGTTAAGTGAATATGGACCAGGATTTCCTTTTTGGTTACCAAATGGTATGATTTTACGCCGCGAACTTGAGAACTTTTGGTATGACACTCACATAAAAGCGGGTTATGACTTAATTCAAACACCAATTATGTTAAATAAAGAACTATGGGAAATTTCTGGACATTGGAAAAACTACCATGAAAATATGTACACGTCTAAAATTGATGAAAAAGAATTCGCAGTAAAACCAATGAACTGCCCAGGTGGTATTTTGGTCTATAAAAGAGACCTACATTCTTATAAAGATTTTCCACTAAAAGTTGGAGAACTAGGTTTAGTACATCGCCATGAAGCAAGTGGTGCTTTGAATGGTTTATTCAGAGTGAGAAACTTTACACAAGATGACGCTCATATTTATATGACAGAAGGTATGATTAAGGATGAAATCATTGAACTTGTAAAATTATATGACTATATGTATAGTGTCTTTGATTTAGAATACCATATTGAACTTTCAACCAGACCTGAGGATAAATACATTGGCGAAATTGCAACTTGGGACAAATCGGAAAAAGCACTTGCGGATGCTTTAGATGCAATGGGGCAAGAATATGTTGTCAATGAAGGAGATGGTGCATTTTATGGGCCAAAACTGGATTTCAAATTAAAAGATTCTATGAAAAGAATTTGGCAATGTGGAACGATTCAATTAGATATGAATTTACCTGAAAGATTTGACTTAACATATATCAATGATGAAGGTGAAAAACAAAGACCAGTAATGCTTCATAGAGCATTATATGGATCTATTGAAAGATTTATTGGTATCTTAATTGAACATTATGCTGGGGCATTTCCAACTTGGATGGCACCAGTTCAAGTTGAAGTTATTCCAGTGAATAACGATTACCATTTAGTTTTTTCTAAAGACTTGGTTGAAAAATTATCTTCAGAAAAAATAAGAGTGAAGTTAGATGATAGAGATGAAAAACTTGGTTATAAGATTAGAGAAGCTCAAACCAAAAAGATTCCTTACCAAATCGTAGTAGGTGATAATGAAGTTGAAGCAGGAGAAGTCACTTACAGACGTTATGGTGAGAAAAAACAAACGACTGTAAAAACTCAAGAATTTATTAATCTTATTAAAAAAGAAATCGCTGATAAAGCATAAAGAAAATCCCCCAAAATTTGGGGGATTATTTTATAATTTTTTTAAATTATGAATTAAAGAAATATCCGGATCAATATAAATAGTTTTTTGATTTGTATAAGAGACAAATGATCCTAATTCTCCAGGTATCTTTTTGATATTCTTAACCAATGTATAATCAACTGCGACTGAACTAGATTTTTGACTTTTTGAATAATAAGCAGCTAAGTTTGCTGCGTTGCGAATGGTTGACTCAGTTAAATCTTTGCTTTGAACAATGACATGAGAACCACTTTGATTTTGAACATGGAACCACATATCCTTTTTTCTAGCGTGTTTATGGGTTAAATAGTTATTTTGTAAATTATTTTTACCGACTAATATCATAATATCTAATTCATCCACAAATGTTTCATAGTTCAGTTTTTGTTTTTTCTTTTGTTTTTTGGTTTTCTTTTTAGGAAAGTATTTGAGCTCAATTAATTCGACTCTAATTTCTTTTAAGTCTTTAAGATTATAATTATTATTAATTTGTTGTTTAAGACTAATGAAGTAATTGAGTTTATGTTTTGTTAGAATAATTTGTTTGTTTAAATGTTTGATGGCTGTTTTAAGTTTCTTATAACGTTTATAAAACTTATTTGCATTTTCAATGATGGTTAATCTTCTGTCTAAATCAATAGTCAATTCTTTATCTAATTCATAAGAAAAACCTGTGTATTCGTAATCGGTAGGTTTAATCTTATGTTGGTCTTGAATTAAAACATCGCCTTTCATACGATATATCTCATTGTTTTGTGCGTTTTTTAAATCTTTTGTTAATTTCTCTAATTTATTCCTATACTTATTGACTTGATTTTTGGCAAAGTTAGACAAGTATTTATGAATTTGTTTGACTTTTTCTTTATCGGTTTGTTCATGGTAGTAGTGTTCTAATAATAATGATAATGAATCAAAATAACGTTGATTGTCTTCAAAGATATCAACGAAATAGAAGAATTGTTTTTTTCCTTCTTTTAAAGTAGGTTTTATTGGCATATTCATAAGATTTTTGTAACTATCAAATAATTGTGTCGGAATGAAATTCGCTTTTTTCAAGATTGCTTTGGCAAGCAACGGCGAAACGCCTCTAATATTGTTGATGATGTCACGGTGATCAAGGTTGTCTTTTGAGAAAAAGGTTTTAATCTTATCTAAATCTTCAGGATCAATCTTATCATCTTTTGGTATTTCATACGTAATTCCATTAACAATCGTTCTATCGACATTATCAAATGGATGAATATGCTTATATGCATTTAATACTTTATCTTTATCATCAAGGATGATTAAGTTTGCGTAACGACCAAATAACTCAATAATCATCTTATAGGTTTCTAAATCACCAATGTCATTAACATTTGAGACAGTGATTTCGAAAATTCTGTCATTATTTAGTGATTGAATTTGACTGATGACACCACCTTCGATATGTTTTCTTAAAAACATACAAAAGCCACCAGGCGCATCAAACTTCTCTTTAGGTTTTTCAATCAAATGTATTCTTGCGACAGAGGTTGAAAGCGATAAATACAAGTATTTATTTTCGCTATTTGCTCGAATATTAAACAAAAAATCGGTGTTAGATATTTGAGAAATTTTTTGAACTTTTCCATTAGTTAAGTCTTGGTTTAGTTCTATACCTAAATATTTAATAAATCTTCCATCAACGCTCATAATAAGCCCCCATAATCTTACATTTAATCTAAAATCTATTATAACATAGATTAAACAATATCTTTAGTCAAAGATTTTAACTAAAAAGTTTTACTATTTGACTTTTTTATGGTAAGATATACAATAATCATTATTTTAATGGAGGGGTTATTCTGAAGTTAAATGAAAGAGGCTTATTGGTTGTCATTAGCGGACCATCTGGTGTCGGTAAAGGAACCATTAGAAAAGCTTTATTTAAAATTCCTGATAATAACTTTGTTTACTCAGTGTCAATGACCACAAGGAAGCCGCGACTCGGTGAAGTTGATGGCGTTGATTATTTTTTTGTGAGTCGTGAGGAATTTGAAGAAAGAATTCAAAATAATGGATTTTTAGAGTACGCTGAATTTGTCGGAGAATATTACGGAACACCGATTGACTATATTGAAAATCAAATGGATAAAGGCAAAGAAGTCATTATCGAAATTGAAGTTCAAGGTGCATTACAAGTTAGAGAAAGAATGCCTGAAGCGATATTTATCTTTATCGTTCCACCTTCAAAAAAATCTTTACTAGACAGATTAAAGATTAGAGGGACAGAAGAAGTATCGAAGATTCAAGAACGTATTAGTAAAGCTGAAAGAGAATTTGGCTTGGCATATAAATACGACTATATTGTTGTAAATGATGAAGTTGAAAATGCTGCAGATAGAATTTATGCAATCATTCGGGCTGAACACGCGAAAACAGAGCGTTCAATTCATAAGTATTATAAACTAATGGAGGAATAAAAATGATTAAAGATAAAGACGTTGAAAAACTACAAGAAATGAAAAAAGACTTAAAATACATACCAGCAAAAGGAAACCGTTTCGGAGATTATAATTTTGGCGGGTTTGTAGATGATGAAGAAGAAGAACCAGAAAAACTAAAAAATCAAGATGGGTTAAGATACCCTTCAATTGATAATTTGTTAGAAGTTATTGATTCTAAATACAAACTAGCATATATTGCTGCTAAACGCGCTAAAATAATTAAAAAAACCAATCACTCTTCAGTAGATAATAAATGTGTAAAACCAGTTGGTAAAGCACTAGAAGAAATATTAGCAGGAAAAGTTACAGCCAAATTTGAATAATTTGGTTGTTTTTTTTTGCAGGAAAAGTTTTTGTTATATAGTAAATTATTAGCGTATATATTTATTAAATAAATATCCTGAAATTTACAAAATATTATCATTGGAATTATGGTATAATATTTCTAATAATGGAGATGATATTTTGAAAAAATTAACTAAATTATTAAATGAAATTGAACTCGACGATCAGATTGTTGAGGATTATGGATATATAGAATATTTAGAAGTTGATCAGGTCAATAAAACTTGGTTTTTTTCTTTTGTTTTTGATAAAGTAATCCCCGTATTTCATTTTAGACATTTTATTACACAATTACAGAAGTTAAAGGATATTTATCCAAGTATTCATATGCTTGATTTTAAAGTTCATTTTAAAGAAATTGATGGAGAAATTTTAGATTATTATGATTATGCGATTGATTTACTTTCTGAAAATGATAAAAGGATTTCACCTTTAAAAACGTATCCAAAAGACATAGAAGATGACGGGATAAAAATATATGTCCCTAAAGGCGCCATTACACCTTCGACATATAGAAATATCATTGAAACACAATTACAAAAATTAGGTTTTGAACTTTCTATCGAAGTATTAATCGACGATAATCAATCTTCTATAGAAGAAGAAATTAAGAAGAATACACAAAAATTTATTGAACAAAATAAACAAGTGATTTCTCAAGAATCAATTGAATACATTTATCTAAATGATTCTAATAACATTCATGATTTTACAGAAATCAATGAATTACCAAAAACTGATATGGACTTAGAAGAATTTAAAGAACGCAATGCTGGTAAAGCATTATTTAATGTAAAAGGTGTTTGTGTTTATGCTGAAATAAATGAATCTAATAACAAAGCAACTGCAAAATTCATTGTCACGAATCAAGCAGATTCAGTTTATGTGATGAAAAGAAATATTAGACCAATGGATATGAATTTTTATAAATCGATAAAAGTTGGTATGGGCCTAATCGTTAAGAGTTTTGCTTTATATGATAATTATATTGGTGAAACTGTTTTACATGTTATCAATTTAGCACATTCTAACAAAGTCTTATCAAAAGACTTAAGGATAGATGACGCTCCTAAAAAACGTGTTGAATTGCATATGCATACAAAAATGTCTGCGCTTGACGGAGTGAACGATGTATTAGAGTATCTTGAAAGAGCTGAAAAATGGGAACACACGGCCATGGGTATTAGTGATACTGGCTCTGTTCAGTCTTTTCCAATTCTTGAAGGTGCAATTAAAAATAGTGGTGTTAAACCTCTATACGGAGTAGAAATGACCTATGTTAATGATGAAGAAATCACCATCACAAGAGGACAAGATGACAGGTTATTAAGTGATGTTACCTTTGTTATATTCGATATTGAAACCACTGGTTTAAGTGTCAGCCAAGATGAACTTATAGAGATTGGTGCGATTAAAGTTAAAAACGGGGCTATCCTAGGTGAGTTTGGCGAATTAATTGACCCAGGCATTCCGATTTCACCATTTACAACGAAGTTAACTGGTATTACTCAATCCATGGTCAATGGGAAACCAAGTGTAAAATCAGTTTTAGAAGATTTCTATAATTTTTCTAAAGGCACAATCTTGGTGGCGCATAATGCAGAATTTGATTTAGGCTTCATGGATTATAACTATAAAAAATATGGAATATCTAATCAAGTCAATCCATCAATTGATACTTTGAATCTAGCCAAAGTATTAATACCTGAAAGAACAAGGTTTGGTCTGGATTCTTTATCAAGGTATTTTAAAGTTAGATTAGAGAACCATCACCGCGCAGTAAATGACGCCAAAGCCACTAATGAAATCTTTTTACATTTACTTAAACAATTGCGTAAAAATGGGTTTCAAAAATTTTCTGATTTAAACTTAATGTTAGACCAAAGCGATACATTTAAATTTCCTTTCCCAAAACAAATCAATTTATTGGTAAGACAACAAAAGGGATTGAAAAACTTATATAAAATTTTATCTGAAGGATTAACCACATATTTTGATAGAGGCGCAAAGATTACCAAGTCTTATCTAGATAAACACAGAGAAGGCATCTTGGTTTCATCCGGTGGGTATGATTCACAATTTTTTGATATTGCTTTAAATAAAACCAGAAGAGAACTTGTGAAAGCCGCAAAATATTATGATTATTTAGAAGTACCACCAGTGAGTCATTTTATCTATTTAGAAGATGAAAGACCCAACTGGATGCATGTGATTCAAAAAGTAATTAAGAATATTGTTGATGTTGGTAAAGAATTAAACATCCCAGTTGTTGCAACTGGTGATGTGCATCATTTAGATCCACAAGATTTAATGTATAGAGAAATATTAATCAACACACCACTTGTTGGTGGAGGAGGTTTCCATTCTTTATATAGAAGAAAGAAAAAACCAAATCAATTCTATATGACTACTGAAGAAATGTTAAAAGAATTTGAATTCTTAGGCGAAGAAACTGCTTATGAAATCGTTGTTACTAATTCAAATGCAATTGCTGATATGGTGGATGATATTCAAATCATTCCTGATGAATTAGCAGCACCTACTGATGAATTCTTAGCGGAACAAGGCATTCCTTCTATTAGTAAGAAAGTAGAGAAAATGGTCCATGATAAAGTCATAGAACTTTATGGTAAACAAATGCCAGAATTGGTTAAAAACAGGGTTGATAAAGAATTGGGTAACATTATAAAACATAAATTCTCAACTGTGTATTATATATCGCATTTATTGGTAAAAAAATCATTAGAAGACGGATATCTTGTTGGTTCTAGGGGCTCTGTTGGTTCATCATTTGTTGCGACCTTGATGGATATTACTGAAGTGAATCCTTTACCGCCACATTATGTTTGTCCGAATTGTCATTTCACAGCTTTTAAAAAGACTGAAGATGAACTCAAACAATATGGCGAAAATGATTTTGAAAAAGAAAACAAACAATTATTGAGTGAAACAGACTGTGGTTGGGATTTACCAACTCAAAATTGTCCGGTCTGTCAAACGCCGTTAAAAAGAGATGGACATGATATTCCTTTTGAAACTTTTTTAGGTTTTAATGGTGATAAAGTTCCTGATATTGACCTTAATTTCTCGGGCGATTATCAAGGGATTGTTCATGAATACATTCGCAAACTATTTGGTAAGAATCATGCGTTTAGAGGCGGAACCATTTCAACATGTGCTTCAAGGACCTCGTTTGCGATGGTCAATGAATATTATAAAAAGTTAAACATTCGTAGAGAAAAACAAGGTAAGGAAAAAATCCAAATCCGTCGTGCTGAAATGGAAAGACTTTCTTTAGGTATTGAAGGGTCCAAAAGAACCAGTGGACAACATCCCGGCGGAATTGTTGTGGTTCCTAATAACAGAGATATTTATGATTTTACACCTGTACAATATCCAGGGGATTCAAAAGAAAAATCTTGGAAAACAACACATTATGAGTATCATTCAATTGAAAGTAATTTATTTAAATTAGATGTGTTGGGTCATGATGATCCAACCATGATTAGGTATCTTATGGATTTAGTGACTGAATACAATGAGGATGTACCATTTGATAACCCAAAAGATATTCCTGTCGATGATAATGACGTTTATAGATTATTATCAGGAACAGATATTATTAACTTAACCAAAGATGACTTACAATCTGATGTTGCATCTTATGGTGTACCTGAATTAGGAACTTCATTTGTAAGAGGAATGCTTTCGGAATCAAAACCCAAATCATTCGCTGAATTGGTGAAGATTTCAGGTTTATCTCACGGTACGGATGTCTGGTATGGTAATTCACATTCATTAGTGACGGGTAGAGAAAAACGGTTTGGCAAATTAGATTTTAAAGACATTATTGGGTGTCGTGATGATATTATGGTCGATTTAATGGCTTGGGGTATGAAACCGACACTGGCTTTTGAAATCATGGAATTTGTTAGAAAAGGAAAAGCCGCAAGAAATCCTGAAAAATGGTCAAGATATGCGGATTTAATGAAGGAATCAAATGTACCAGAATGGTATATTTGGTCATGTTCTAAGATTAAATACATGTTCCCAAAAGCACATGCGACAGCTTATATTTTAATGGCCATGAGAATTGCGTGGTTTAAGTTATACAAACCTATCTATTTCTATGCTGCTTACTTTTCTAAAAGAGCGACATCGTTTGATGTGGATGTTTTATATCAAAACGAAGTCGGTATCATTAATAAAATCAGTGAAATAAAGTCAGCTGGTAACTCAGCGTCTAATAAAGAAAAAGATTTATTAACAACTTTGGAAGTGGCTTTAGAAATGGTGAAAAGAGGATTTACCTTTAAACCTATTGATTTATATCAATCAAAAGCAAGAGAGTTTGTGATTTCTGAAGATAAGAAATCACTTATATTACCATTTATTGTTATGGATTCAATGGGAGAAAAAGCTGCTCATTCAGTTGTTGAAGCAAGAGAAGAACGTGAATTCATTTCTAAAGAAGATGTCAAACAAAGAACAAAATTATCAAAGGTGTTATTTGAAAAATTAGATGATCTTGGAACCTTTGATGGGATGATTAATAAAAATCAAGTATCTATTTTTGATATTTAATACTTTTCTCACAAAAAATTCAAAATACAAGCGTATAATGGTATTAACACACAGGAGGTTCATAACATGAGAATGAGAAGTACAAACCCAGTTTTATCACAAGCTAATCATTATGGTTATGCAACAGAAAGACCTTTAACTTACACAAATGTAACGGTTAAAACATTATTTTTACTAGGAATCACAATTGTAACAGCGTTAGTTTCTATTATTTACTTTGCTGAATCATTAACCTTAGGTTGGCTATTTGGTGCGATGATTGTTGGATTTATCTCAGTTATCATTGGCTCAAGGTCAATTAAATACGCACCATTATTTGGCGTTGTATATGCACTCAGTGAAGGCGTCGTTTTAGGAATTATATCCGCGCTTTTTGCGAGTTTCTATGATGGGATTGTTATTACAGCTTTAGCAACAACACTTTTAGTATTCGTGATTATGTTATTATTATTTTCAACGAATATTATTAAAGTCAATCAAAAATTCGCTTCATTCATGGTCGTTGCATTGATGGCGGTTATCTTCATGTCAATATTTGCAATACTATTACCAAATATTTTTGGTGGATCTTTCTACACAGTTATAGTGTTAGTATCATCAGCTTTATCAGCGTTTTTCTTATTATTAGATTTTCAACGTATTAAATCAAGTGTTGAATCTGGTGTTGATCAAAAAGTTGGGTGGATACTTGCTTTAGGTTTAATGATTACATTGGTTTGGATTTATATAGAGATGCTACGATTATTGTCATTATTCGCTCGTAATAATTAACTTGTAATTTAAACAAAAATTATATATAATATAGATAACACGATTGAAGAAGAACCAGTAGTTTAGGTTATTATTTTAAAGAGAGAATGCGTTGGTGGAAGCATTTAAATAATCCTTTATGAATTCATCTTTTGAGTGAGACTAATCCTCTCCGTATGTCTGCGTTAAGGATATGAGTGCTAGTCAACTAGAACTAAGGTGGTACCACGGTGATTAATCGTCCTTTTTACAAGGGCGATTTTTTTTTGAAAAGGAGTGAATTTCATGCAAGAAAAAATTAATCAATTGGTTAAAGAAGCAAAAAAAGAAATAGAAAGTATTGGAAATTTAAATGATTTAAATTTATTAAAATCTAAATACTTAGGTAAAAAAAGCGAATTTAATCAATTTATGAAGGAATTAAAAAACCTTCCAAATGAAGAAAAACCTAAAGTTGGTCAAATGATTAACAAAGCCAAAAATGAGATTAATGACCACATTCAAATTAAAAAAGAAACCATTGAACAAGAAAAAATCAATAAACAACTAGAACAAGAGACAATAGATATCTCTTTACCAGGGAAAAGTATGCCTGTTGGAAAAAAACATATTCTAACGCAAACCATTGAAGAAATTGAAGATATCTTCATTGGATTAGGCTATGAAATCAAAGAAGGACCAGAACAAGAAGAAGATAAGTATAACTTCGAAATGTTGAACCTTCCAAAAGATCATCCTGCAAGAGATATGCAAGATTCTTTATACATTAGTGAAGACTCATTATTAAGAACCCATACATCTCCTGTTCAAGTTAGAACGTTACTAGAAAATGCTGATAAAAAACCTGTGAAGATTATTGCGCCAGGTACGGTTTATCGTAAAGATGATGATGATCAAACACATTCTCATCAGTTTAAGCAAGTTGAAGTTTTGGTTGTTGATAGATTGGCATCTTTATCTGATTTAAAAGGAACACTTTTAATTGCTGCTCAAAAACTATTTGGTGCAGAAAGAGAAATTAGATTAAGACCATCATATTTTCCTTTTACTGAACCAAGTGTTGAAGTTGATGTATCATGTTATCAATGTCATGGCAAAGGCTGTTCAATGTGTAAAAATACAGGTTGGATTGAAGTCTTAGGTGCTGGTATGGTCAATAAAAATGTTTTAAAGGCTTGTGGATATGATCCAGAAGAATTTCAAGGCTTTGCTATTGGTTTTGGTGTTGAACGCATTGCAATGTTAAAACATGGTATAGATGATATTAGACAACTATACACCAATGATTTAAGATTCAATTCACAGTTTTAGGAGGCAATTATGAAAATTTCAATGAATTGGTTAAATGATTATTTAACGAAAACAATAGATTCTCATGAGGTTGAACGTAAGTTTAATTTAATGAGTCAAGAAGTAGAAGGACATTATCCTTTAGTAGATGCCAAAGAACTTGTGATTGGTTATGTTGAAACATGTGTACAACATGAAAATGCTGATAAATTAAAAGTTTGTCAAGTGAACGTTGGAAAAGAAACACTACAAATCATATGTGGCGCACCAAATATAGATGCAAATCAAAAAGTTATTGTGGCTTTACCAGGTGCTGTTTTACCAGGGAATTTTAAAATTAAAAAAGCAAAAATACGTGGTGTTGTATCTAATGGAATGATTTGTTCCTTAGATGAACTTGGTGTGCAAGATTTTGACAAAGCTGAAACAGGTATTTATGTTTTAGATGAAGAGGCACCTGTTGGGAAAGACCCACTAGAATATATGGGACTAAATGATATAGTTATTGATTTAGACTTAACAGCGAATCGTCCTGATTTATTATCAATGAGAGGGATTGCTTATGATATTAAAGCGATGTTTGATATTGATATTGAATTTAATAAACCGAAAGTTAAAAGAAAAAAAGAAAATAGAGAATTAAACATTTTTACAGAAACAAAAGATGCACCAGTATATTATGGACAAATTATTGATCAAGTGACCATTAAAGAAAGTCCATATTGGTTAAAATCTAGATTACTTGCAGCAGGAATTCGTCCGATCAGTAATGTTGTTGATATCACAAATTATGTGATGTTAGAGTATTCTCAACCTTTACATGCTTTTGATTTTGATAAAATTAAATCTAATAAAGTATTGGTAAGAAAAGCAAAAGAAAACGAAAAAATTATCACATTGGATAATCTTGAAAGAAATTTATTGTCAACAGATATCGTGATTACAAATGGAGATAAACCAATTGCTTTAGCAGGTGTAATGGGTGGATTAGAAACTGAAGTCAGTGAATCTACAAAAACGATTTTATTAGAATCTGCTGTATTTGATCCGGTTTCTATTCGTAAAACATCAAAACGGTTAGCGCTTAAAAGTGAAGCGTCTTCTAGATATGAAAAAGGCATCAATCATGAATTAACCAAAGAAGCACTTGATAGAGCATGTGAGTTATTTGTTGAATTGGCAGATGCTATTATAATTGATGAACCTAGTTTCTATAATCAATTAGAAGTAAGTTATCAAGAGTTTAATTTATCATTAGCAAAATTAAATCAAGTAACAGGTCATACATTTAATATTGAAGATGTTGAAGCTATATTAAATCGTTTGGATTTTGATTATAAGGAAAAAAATGATGAATTTGTTGTTGAAGTGCCACCAAGAAGATTAGGCTTTGAAAGTTACCAAGACATCATAGAAGAAATTGTTAGAATTTATGGCTATGATAAAATTGGATTGACATTACCCGCAACACCAACCGAAGGAAAACTATCAAAAAAACAACAATTTAAAAGAGACATTAGAAACTATTTCAGTCATATTGGTTTTTATGAAACTTCTACATATTCTTTAACTAATGATTTTTTAGCAACTAAATATGATATTGAAGAAACTTCTCTTGTAAAAATAATGAATCCAATTAATAAAGATAGAGAATATCTAAGACATTCTACTATTCCTGCATTAACAGAAGTGTTATCATATAACCATGCAAGGAAAATTGATGATATCTTCTTATTTGAAATTGGGAAAAGATACTCTCAAGAGAATGAAGTAGAGTTAATCAGCGGTTTAATGCAAGGAAAATATGCATATTTATTATGGCAAAAAGAAGCTATGGATGTTGATTTTTACTTAATGAAAGGCATACTTGAAAATTTATTCAGTGATTTAAAAATTAGCGATTATGATTTCTTAGTTCCAGAAAAACCAATTCCAAATCTTCATCCTGGTATTTCAGCTGAAGTATTGATTGCAGGGAATAAAATAGGTTGGATAGGAAAACTTCATCCTGAAGAAGAAAAAGAAATTAATGTAAAAAATGTATTTGTTTTTGAATTAGAACTTAACGGAATCTATGATGCGTTTGACTTGGTTGAAAAACAATATGAACCAATCATTAAGTTTCCAAGTGTCTCAAGAGATATTGCAGTTGTTGTTGATAAAAACATTCAAGCAAAATCTTTAATTGATACAGTTAATAATATTAGCAATAATTCACTTAAATCAGTTGATATATTTGATGTTTATCAAGGAGAACACCTTGATAATGATCTTAAATCAATTGCGATGAGTTTGAAATTTGAAAACAAAGAAAAAACATTGGAAACTGATGAAGTTGATTCAATGGTAAAAAGAATTATTAATGCATTAGAAAAAAAACATAATGCAAAATTAAGACAATAAATGTTATAGCACATCTTTTTTCAAGATGTGCTATCATTCAGTGAGGTGAATGATTTGAAAAAGTTTTATAATTGGACAATAGAGGAACTGAAAAACTATTTAATTGATAATGGTTTTAAAGGGTTTAGTGGCGATCAAATTTTTAAATGGGTTTATGAACAAAATGTGATCGATCCAGAAGAGATGACAAATATTAATAAAGATTTAAGAGCGTTTTTGAAAGACAATGTTTCTTTTGATTATTTAGAAGTGACAAAAAAACAAATCGCCAAAGATGATACCCAAAAGTACTTGTTTAAATTGAATGATGGTCATGTCATTGAAACCGTATTGATGAAATATGAATACGGAAACAGTGTTTGTGTTACATCACAAGTTGGATGTTCAATGGGATGTTCTTTTTGTGCATCTGGAATCATCGCAAAGAAGAGAGATTTAAGTGTTGCAGAACTTGTTAATCAAGTGGCGTCTATTCAACATTATTCAGGAGAAAAAGTTACACATATTGTCGTGATGGGGACAGGTGAGCCATTTGATAATTATGACAATGTCATGGATTTTATTCGTGTGATTAATTATAAACATAGTTTTCAAATTGGAGCTAGACACATTTCTGTTTCAACATGTGGTATTATTCCAAGAATTTATGAATATGCTAGAGAGGTCATAAAATCTAATTTAGCGATTAGTTTACATGCACCTAATGATGAAATAAGAACGAAATTGATGAAGATTAATAAAGTTTATCCTTTAAAAGACTTAATCAAGGCTGTTCAAGATTATACTGAAATATCTGGACGTCGAGTGACTTTTGAGTATATTTTATTAAAAGGTATTAATGATGATGTTACGCATGCCAACGAGTTAAGTGATCTTATTAGAGGTATCAATGCTTATGTGAATCTAATACCTTATAATTCAGTGAATGAGTTTGGCTATAAAAAAACCAATCCCATAAAAGCTAAGAAATTTCATGAACAATTAGAAAAAAGAGGTATCAATGCAACCCTTAGACGTGAGTTAGGTAGCGGTATTGATGCTGCATGTGGACAACTAAGACTTAAAAAAGAAGTTACTGAATAGGCTTACATTTGATTGACTGAAAGTAATTATTTTGGTAAAATAAGGAAAGATAGGAGTAATATATGAAAAAAGAAATAAAAAAAATTGCGTTACTGACAGGTGGCGGAGATTGTTCTGGTTTAAACGCTGTTATAAGAGCGGTTGTTAAAGCAGCAATATTAAAATACAATTATGAAGTAATAGGTTTTAGAGGTGGATATCATGGGTTATACACCGATGATTTTATAAAAATGGACTTAACAACAGTCAGAGGCATTTTTCATCAAGGTGGAACGATTCTAAAGATGTCTAATAAAGACAATCTATTCAATTACCCAGTTGAAGATAAAGACGGAAACGTTGAGTATAAAGATGTTTCGAATGTTGCAGTCGAGAACTTAAAGAAACATAAAATTGATGCATTGGTTATTATTGGTGGCGATGGGACTTTAACATCAGCTCGCGATTTTGGACGTAAAGGTATTAATGTTGTCGCAATTCCAAAAACGATTGACAATGATGTGCCAGCAACGGAAATTACATTTGGTTACAGCACTGCTTTAGATCACATTATGCTTAGTTTAGATGCATTACATACAACAGCTTATTCACATGATCGTGTGATGATCCTTGAAGTGATGGGTAGAAATGCTGGTTGGTTAGCATTAGAAGGTGGTATCGCAGGATCTGCAGATGTTATTTTAGTACCTGAGATTCCTTATGATGTTAATATTATTGCCAAAACAGTTTTAGACAGATATAAAAGAGGTTCAAAATTCTCTATTATTTGTGTATCTGAAGGTGCAAAACCAATAGATGGAAAAGTAACGATTAAAAATATCGATGAAGAGAGTCCAGACTCAGTTAAACTAGGTGGAGTTGGTGAAATAGTCGCAGCTGACTTAGAAAAAGTTATTAAACCAGTGACTGGTCAAGATATTCGAGTTACAAACTTAGGATATATTCAACGTGGTGGTGTGACCAACACATTTGATAGAATCTTAGGAACTAAATATGGTTCATATGCCATTGATATGATAGAAAAAAATGAATTTGGACGTATGGTTATCATTAAAAATGATTCAATGAGTTCAGTTAGAATTGAAGAAGTTGTAGGATCAGGTGAAATTGGTGAAACCAGCCGTGGTGGTGCAAGAATTGTTAACCCACATGGTGACTTAGTGAATGCAGCGAGAGACATTGGTATTTCATTCGGAGATGAATAAATAAAATTATTTATAGGAGGAATATATGGAATTAAAAGGAAGTAAAACACAAAAGAACTTAGAAGAAGCGTTTGCTGGTGAATCACAAGCAAGAAACAAATATACTTATTATGCAGAAAAAGCCAGAGAAGAAGGATATGTTGATATTGCAGAATATTTTCAAGAAACTGCAGTAAACGAAAGAGAACATGCAAGAATTTGGTTCAAAATATTACATGACGGAGACGTACCAACATCCGAAGAAAACCTTAAAGATGCTGCTGCAGGAGAACATTATGAATGGACTGATATGTACAAAAACTTCGCTAAAGATGCTGAAGAAGAAGGGTTTAAAAAAATAGCGTTTTTATTTAAAAAAGTCGCAGAAATTGAAAAAAGACATGAAGAAAGATATCAAGCTTTATTAGAAAGATTGAAAAATGATAAAGAATTTATGTCTGATAATAAAAAAGAAGTTTGGATTTGTGACAACTGTGGTCATCTACACTTTGGACCTAAAGCACCAAAAGTTTGTCCAGTGTGTGATTTTCCACAAGCTTATTTCAAACGTTATACTGAAAAATTTTAAAGAAGGCCTAGCCTTCTTTTTTTTCAACTTAATAGTTTTAAGTTAAATTTAAAATATGGTATAATAATCATATTAATATCAAGGAGGAACTGTCATTGAGTAAAGGTCGAATTATAAAATTAGTTGGTGGTTTATATACCGTTTTAGATAAAGAAAATCAAAGACACACATTAAAACCTTTAGGCATTTTTAGACATAGAAATTTTAGGCCTAAAGTTGGCGATATAGTTGAATTTAATAAAGATTCAATTACCAAAGTTGATGATAGAAAAAATGATTTACATAGGCCACAAATTGCAAATGTAGATCAAGTATTATTAGTTAATTCAGCTAAAGATCCTGATTTTAGTTTTTTACTTCTTGATAAGTTTATTACTTTGATTGAATCTAATGAAATTTTACCGGTTATTATTGTGACAAAGATTGATTTAATGAATGCAAAAGAACTTGATGAATTAAAAGAAAAATTAAAATATTATCAAAAATTTTACGAAGTTATATATTTTAGTTCAATTACCAAAGAAAATTTAGAATCAATAAATACAGTTACGAAAGATAAAGTTAATGTTTTAGCAGGTCAAACTGGCGCAGGCAAATCTACAATTTTAAATACGATTAACCCGGATTTAGATATTAGAACCAATGAGATTTCAAAAGCTTTAGGCCGTGGAAAACATACAACAAGACATGTAGAGTTAATTGTATTTGGAGAAGGTTTTATTGCAGATACACCTGGATTTTCAAGTCTAGAGTTTAAAGAAATTACTTTAGAAAATATAAAATATTATTTCATTGATTTTTTCGAATTAAGTCATCAATGTAAATTTAATGAATGTACTCATATTCATGAACCTAGTTGTGAAGTAAAAAATCAACTAGATAAAGGTAATATTTTACCAGAAAGATATAATGATTATATACATATTTATAACGAAGTGAAAGCAATGAAACCAATGTATCGGAGGAATAAATAATGATATGTGCGCCTTCTTTTTTAAGTTCAAATTTTTCCAAATTAAAGGAAGAAATTCTTTCTATCGATCAAGCAAAATGGTTGCATTTTGATGTGATGGACGGAAAGTTTGTTTCTAATGAAACCTATAATCATAGAATATTAAAAGAAATTAAACAATATTCTAATCAAGTATTTGATTGTCACTTAATGATTGAAGATCCTGAAAAACATGTGGAAGACTATGCCATCAGCGGTGCTAACTTTATAACATTCCACTATGAAGCAACGGAGCATTCAGATGCTTTAATTAAAAAAATTAAATCGTTGAATGTTAAAGCAGGTATATCAATTAAACCTGATACTGAAGTCAGTGTATTAAATGAACTATTAAAAGACATTGATTTGGTATTGATTATGAGTGTTGAGCCTGGCAAAGGTGGACAAAAATTTATGCCATGTGCTTTGGATAAAATCAAGTATTTAAATAACAAAAGAAAAGATAATGGATTTGATTTTCTAATTGAAGTTGATGGTGGAATTGATTTCGAAACAGCCAAAAAGGTAAAAGATGTTGGTGCTGATGTAATTGTTGTAGGATCCTTTATTTTCAACCAAGAAAACCGAAATGAAATTATTAAGGAATTAGAAAATGTTTGATAAAATAAAAATATTCTCTGGCCCTAACGATTATGATTTTAACAAGCTATACTTTGAAGAGGTCAATGAATTTATCGTTGGTGTTGATTCGGGACTTGAGTATTTATTGAATTTAAATAAAGAGATTGATTTAGCAGTTGGAGACTTTGATTCAATTGATCCTGAAATTTTTGAAAAAATAAAATCAAAATGCAAAAACATCATTCAATTAGATATCAAAAAAAATAAAACTGACTTGGCCTATGCACTTGATTATATTTATAATCATTACGATTATAAGCAAATTGAAGTTTACGGTGGTATTAGTGGTCGAGTTGATCACTTTATTGCAAATCTAAATTTAATGAAAAAATACAGATTTTCATTAAAAGATAGTAGTCACTATATGTACATATTAGATAAAGGCAGTTTTCATATTGAGAATTACAAAAAGTATATTTCTTTTTTTGCGATTGAAGACGTATACGGTTTACAATTAAAAGGTTTTAAATACACGCTAGATAATTATTTTCTCTCAACAAGTGATTCGTTGTCTGTCTCTAACGAAGGCAGTGGCGACGTTACATTTAATAAGGGGAAATTGTTAGTGATTATGAGCGAAGATTAAAGGAGCTAAAAATGAAAAAAATAGGCATATTATTAATACTAATATTAGGTGCGTTTACGTTGACGGGTTGTTCGAATATATTTCCGTTAGAAACAACTTCACCGACAACGACAACGACAATGACAGAAGTAATAACATCTCAAGAAGATATTGATTATAATCAACTAAGGGAAGATGTTTACCAAGATGTTTATAATCAAATTTATAACGATTTATATGAGAACATCAAAGATGATATCTTAGCTGAGATTTCTGATGAAGAAATTATGCAGATCTATCAAAATGTTAGACAAGATATTATTACCCAAATTGAAGATGGTGTAATGGAATTAGAAGCATTGTCAGTTTTAGATAAGATGATCTCAGTTGGTTTGACATCTGCTAAAGCAGTGATTGGGATTAATAATTTAAATGATTTAGGAGAAATAGAAGCCACTGGCTCTGGAGTAATATATAAAAAAGAAGGCAATCAATATTATGTAATTACTAATCATCATGTGATTGAAGACGCTGCTTCAATTCAAATTGAATTTGCGGATACAACAACACTTGAAACTGAATTATTAGGTGTTGAAAAACTAGTTGATATTGCTGTTTTAAGATTTACGTCAGTTCAAGAATTTCCTGTAGCACCATTTGGGGATTCATCAATTATAAAAAAAGGGCAATTTATTACCGCTGTTGGAAATCCATCTGGTGTTGATTACTTTAACACAATGACTATGGGAATTGTATCTGGAATCAATCGTTACTTTGATATTGACGAAGACGGTACAAGAGATATGTTTGTTAATTATATTCAACATGATGCAGCAATTAATGCTGGAAATAGTGGTGGTGCATTGTTTAATCTAGATGGTGAAATCATTGGGATTAACACTTTAAAAATTGTCGATTATTCGATAGAAGGCATGGGCTTTGCAATTCCTGGTAATCTTGTAGAATTAATTGCTGGGGACATTGAAGAATTTGGTGAGTCTAAAAGAAAACCAATGTTAGGTATTACTTTTGTAGATATATCGCAAAACAAAGAATCATTATTGGCTTCAGGCGCACTTATTCCTGATGATATCAATGAAGGGTTCTATATTCAAGATGTTGTGGCTGGTTCGTCAGTGGATGGATATGTATTGCCAGGGGACATTATTTTAGAAATTGGGGATGTAATCATTGAGAACACGAGCCAATTTGTTGAGGGCTTTTCTCAGTACTTAGTGGGAGATGTTATCGATATTGTTGTTTATAGAAATGGCAATACCATTACTTTAACGGATATTGAACTGAAGGGAAGAGAATAGCATGAAAAAGTTTTTCCTTTATGCTTTCACTATATTAAGTTTAATTGGATTAAGTTCATACCCATTATTAGCTGAAGTTACAACCGAAACTACAACTGAAGAAACGACTTCTGAAACAACTAATGTCACAACCGAAGTAACAACAGATATCTTTGATGATATAGAATCTATAGATCAATTGAGAGAAGATGTCTATAATGACATTTATGCGGATGTCTATCAAGTCGTTTATCAAGACATTTTAGATGAAATAAATGCAGAGACCTACCAACAAATCTATGATGATATTGAAGCTGGTTTTTATGAAAATTATCAAAGCATTTCTGTTTTAAATGATCAAACTCAAAATGAAATCTATGAAGTTGTAGATATTGCTAATCAAACAGTGATTGGTGTTGAAACATATTTAGATGCTGTTGGCGAGTCACTTGGATCAGGCGTGATTTATAAATATGATGAAATCAATGATTTATATTTTGTTATTACCAATCATCATGTAATTGAGGATGGTAATAATTATAAAATCAGATTTGAAGACGAAACAACAGTTACAGCCGATTTGTTAACTTTTGATGAAGATGTAGATATCGCTTTATTATCTTTCTCAGGGTCTGGTTTAGTTGGTTTAGAGGTTGCTGCTTTAGGTTCATCTGTCGACCTTGAAAAAGGTGAAATTGTATTAACGGCTGGCCATCCAAGAGGATTTAATTTTTTTAATTCAATTACACTTGGAATAGTTGCTGGGATAGATCGTTTTATCAGTGGTGAATCAATTACATATATTCAACATGATGCAGCGATTAACTCAGGGAATAGTGGTGGACCAATATTTAACTTACAAGGTGAAGTTGTTGGTATTAATGTATTAAAGTATGCCAGTGAAGAAATTGAAGGTATGGGCTTTTCAATACCAATTGATCTGGTTAAAGATATTATTGCTGATTACGAAGCACAATAAAAAAAGCACCCACGGGTGCTTTTTCTTTGTAAAATATCATTTAATTGCAATGGCATCAATTTCAATGAGGACATCTTTAGGCAATCTTGAAACCTCTACAGCAAAACGAGCAGGTTTATGGTTACCAAAAAATTCTTGATAGACAGTATTCATTTCAGTAAACATACTTAAATCTTTCATAAAAATACCGCATTTAACAATGTTTTCTTTGTTTAATCCAGCGGCTTCAACAATCCCCAATATGTTTAATAAGCTTTGTCTGGTTTGAGATTGAATGTCATCTCCAACAACTTTCATTGTTGTAGGGATAAATGGAATTTGACCAGATACATAAAGGGTATCTCCTGCCATGACACCTTGACTATATGGCCCAATTGCTTTTGGAGCAGAATCTGTTTGAACTATTCTCATTATTTTATTCTCCTTATAAATGACGACTATATAAGCTCATCTTTTTTGTTATATTAGTTTGTTTTATCTATTTAAAATCAAAGGCTGTAAATAGTGATTGTGCATATGTTAATGTTTTTAATTGAATCAAGCGCAACACTTTCAATTATCATGTATTCTTTAACTATATTATATACCATAAGACATATAAAAATTAAAAAAATGAAAAATAAAAAAGATGCTTTCGCATCTTATTTATCAGTTTTAGTTATGCTCTTTTGATTTTACCACTTTTTAATGCTCTAGCAGAAACGTAAACGCGTTTTACTTGACCATTTTCATCGATAACTTTTACTTTTTGTAAATTCGCTTTCCATTGTCTTTTAGTTGCTTGCAATGAATGCGAACGATTATTTCCAGACATTGTTTTTTTGCCTGTTACACTACATACTCTTGGCATAATATCACTCCATTTCTGATTAATTTCAGCATTTATATTTTATCACATATTACAAATAAAGCAAGTGTTATATTCATATATTTTCGAATTCTTTGCCAAAACCAAATATATTGCTTTTTAATTTTTCATATGGTATAATGCAAATGTTTTTTAGAGAAAAGTCGACCACGAAACATCAAAATATAAAAATAAGGAGTTTTTAAAATGTCTACATTATTACTAGATGGAAATCAGTTTAAAAAATTAATTATTAACGGTAGTATTAAATTAAGAATTAACATGAAAAGAATAGATGATCTAAATGTCTTTCCAGTGCCAGATGGGGACACCGGATCAAACATGTCTGCAACAATGACTGCTGGAGCAAACGCTGTTAAAGATACTGAAGAAACAGAAATTGGCAAAATTGCAAAAGTTTTATCACGCGGAATGTTAATGGGTGCTAGAGGAAACTCTGGTGTTATCTTATCTCAGTTGTTTAGTGGAATATCTAAAGGCCTAGAAGGCTTAGATAAAGCAAATATGGAACAATTCGCACTTGCTTTAAGACAAGGTGTTGAACAAGCATATGCATCAGTTATTCATCCTGTAGAAGGTACAATATTAACGGTATCAAGAGAAGGTGCTGATAGAGTTGTTTCTGCTGAAGACGATTTAGAAAATTTTGAAGAATTATTTGAAATATACTTAAAAGAATTAAGAGCTTCACTTGAAAGAACACCAGAATTATTACCAGTGCTTAAAGAGGTTGGCGTTATTGATTCTGGAGGCGCTGGATTTATTGAAGTAGTAGAAGGTATGGAAGCTGCTTTACTTGGAAATATGTATCCTGATAATTCAGTTGTTGATGAAAACTATAAATCTTCATCATCCAAAATGGATTTATCCAGTATTGAATCAGGCGAACATTTTGGTTATTGTACTGAGTTTATTATGCAAATTGAAAAAATGAGTGAATTTTCTCAAAAGAAATTTATCGAAATGATAAGTCCTCTTGGGGATTCTTTAGTCGTAGTTCAAGATGATAATATTCTTAAAATCCATATTCATACAATGACACCTGGTGATGCAATGAATTTAGCTCAATATTACGGTTACTTTATTAACATTAAAATTGAAAATATGACACTACAACATACGGAAGTTTTAATCCATCAAGATGCAGATCATCAAGACGATTGTGGTTGTGGTCATGATCATTCTCAATCAGTCGCACCGGCATTGAAGAAAAAATATGCAATTGTTGCGGTTGTAAACGGTGATGGTTTAAAAGAAACATTTATTGAAATGGGCTGTGACTACATCATTGATGGCGGTCAAACAATGAATCCTTCAGTTGAAGAATTTATACAAGCAACAGAAAAAATAAATTCGGATCACATCATCATTATTCCAAACAATAAAAATGTAATGCTATCAGCGGAAGCTGCTAGAGACATGATTGAAGAGAGATCAGTACATGTTTTAAAAGCAACGACTGTTGCTCAAGGGTATTCAGCATTAACAATGTTTGATGCTACTGAAGATATTGAAGAGAATATCGTAGAGATGACAAATTATTTGGATAAAGTAAAAACTGGCGAAGTGACTTATGCAATTCGTGACAGTAAAAATAATGGCTTAGAAATTAAAAAAGATGATTTTATGGGCTTACTAAATGGCAAGATTATTTTAAGTTTACCAACTAGATTAGAAACAACAAAAAGTTTAATTGATGAAATGGTTGAAGAACGTTCTGAAATTATTACCATTATGTATGGTAAACAAATTAATGAAGAAGAAGTCAATGAGATTGTTGAGTACATTGAAGAAGCTTATGACTTAGAAGTTGATTTAATTAATGGTGGGCAAGAAGTTTACTCTTACATTATTTCCGTTGAATAAAACATATTGAGAGGCAGATTATGCTTCTTTTTTTTTGAAAAAATTTAAATACAAGAGTTATGATTAAAAATTAACTGTTGACGTGATATAATAGTAAAACAATCACTATTATTTTTGATGAATGGAAAAATTTATGAATCAACTTATTGATATTAAAGGTATTGGGAAAACAACTTTATCTAAACTAGAGAATGCTTCAATCAATTCGATTGAAGATTTATTGTTATACTATCCAAAGTCATACAAAATTCAAAAAATTAATAACATTAACCATATTAAAATAGGTGAAACTGTTTCATTAGAAATGACAATTTTAAATAAACCCAATATATTCTTTTTTCGTAAAAACCTATCAAAACTATCAGTGGATTGTTATCTAGACAATCATAAGATTAAAGTGGATATTTTCAATAGACATTTTTTATCAAAAGTGTTATTTAAAGACGTAGAAATAGTCGTCACAGGAAGGTTTAAAAATAATTTTAAAATTTTTACAGCGAATGACATTGTCTTAAAAAAGAATTTTAAAGAAGGCATTATTCCGCTTTATAACATTGATGATATTAAAGATGGCAGATTAAGAAAGATAATAGAAGTGGTTTTAAAATCCGGTTATCATTTAGAAGAAATATTACCTGATGAAATTTTAAAGAAAAGAAACATACAAGAAATAAACAATGTTGTATATAACATTCATCAACCAAAGAATATGATTGAACTTGAAGAAGCATTGAATAGATTAAAATATCAAGAATTATTGATGTTTGCTTTAAGAATCACTTTAATAAAAAAACATAGAGATCATATAAATATATCTAAGAAAACATATAAAATTGACGTTGTGAGGTCTTTTATTAAAGAGATAGGGTTTAATTTAACAAACTCACAAAAACAAGCGACAAACGATATTTTTAAGGATTTGAAGTCAGATAGACAGATGAACAGATTGTTGCAGGGTGATGTTGGTTCAGGGAAAACAATTGTTAGTATATTGACAGCACTTGCCTCAGTGACTTCGGGCTATCAAGTTGCTGTAATGGCGCCTACCCTTGTCCTTAGTTATCAACATTTTGATGAATTTAAAAAGTATTTTTCTAATTTAGATGTGAACATTGTTTTATTAACAAGTGAAACATCTATAAAAGAAAAAAGAACCGTTAAAAATATGATAGCCAATAATGAAGCAGATATTATTATTGGGACGCATTCACTGATACAAGAGGATATTCAGTTTTCTAATTTAGGACTTGTAATTATTGATGAACAACATCGTTTTGGTGTGAATCAAAGAAAAATATTAAGACAAAAAGGCTATTATCCTGATATATTATTAATGAGTGCAACACCTATTCCTAGGTCTTTAGCGATTTCTATATTTGAAAGTTCGGATGTTTCTCAAATTACTGAAAAGCCAAAAGGAAGAAAACCAATCTTTACAAATATTTATGAGTTTCAAAATATGAAAAGAGTCTATCAGTTGGTCAATCAAGAACTTAATAATAATAATCAAGTATATGTTATTTGTCCACTTATTGAAGAAAATGAAACTACAAATTACTTCTCTGTAATGGAAACTTATGATATATTAAATAAAAGATTTCCAACCGCGAATATCGGTATGTTACATGGTAAAATGAAAGATAAAGAAAAAATTGATATGATTAACCAATTCAAAAATAATGAAATCAATATTTTAATATCAACAACTGTTATAGAAGTGGGTATTCATATTGATAAGGCAACAACCATGCTGATTATGAATGCAAATGCATTTGGACTAGCACAACTACATCAACTGAGAGGGAGAATTGGCCGTAGTGATTTACAATCCTATTGTTGTTTGATTGTTGATGAAAGTGTAGAAGATATAGACCGATTAAAAATTCTTGAAAATACAGATGATGGATTTGAAATTAGCGCACAAGATTTAAAACTTAGAGGTCCAGGTGAAATATTTGGTAAAAACCAAGCTGGTATACCAAATCTAAGCTTTGCAAATATTGTTGAAGATCAAGAATTGTTAGAACAGGCTTTAACAGATGCATCTCAATTAGTAAATATAAATAATCCGGAAATTAACCAATTAAAAAATCAAGTTTTAAAAACATTAGAATCTTATCATTTAGATTAAATTATGATATACTTTTTATAGAGGAGTGAGTGAAGATGATAAAAATTGCAATTGATGCTATGGGTGGAGATTATGCTCCAAAAGAGCAAGTTTTAGGCTCAATGCTAGCAGTAAAAGAAATTAAAGACATAGAGTTAACTTTATTTGGAGATGAAGAAACAATTAGAAAGTATTTGACGAATGAAGAACGCATCAAAATTGTCCAATCAGATTTTGTGATCCCAATGGATGAAAAAAATCCTATTGGAGCGATTAGAAGACATAAAGACGCTTCAATGGTTATGGCTTTGAATAGTGTGTCTGAAGGAGAAACGGATGCGATTGTATCAAGTGGTGCGACACAAGCGCTAATTGCAGGGGCACATCTAATTATAAAAAGAATGAAGGGATTCAAGAGAACAGCAATTGCTCCAGTAATCCCAACAGTAACCCACAAAAAATCGATTTTGCTTGATACAGGGGCAAATTTACAAATTCGTCCGGAACATATGCTTCAACAAGCATATTTTGCGAAAATATATGCAGAAAAAATCCTAGATATTGAAAATCCAAGAGTAGGACTGATTAATATTGGAACTGAAAAAGGTAAAGGTAGAGAATTAGATCAAGAGGTTTTTGAATTATTTTCACAAACTGATTTATTTGAATTTGCAGGTAATATTGAACCTAAAACAATTCTTGAACCAGATTGTGATATCTTGATTAGTGATGGTTTCACTGCAAATATTGTGATGAAAACCATTGAAGGAACCGCTAAATCAATGGGAAAATTATTAAAAGAAAATCTTATGAGTTCTTTTTCAGGGAAATTAGCTGGTCTTTTGGCAAGAAAAAATTTAAAAAACTTTAAAAAACAATTGTCGGCCGAAGAAATAGGTGGTGCAGTGATTTATGGTTTACAAAAACCAGTGATAAAAGCACAAGGGGCATCTAAATCTTATGGTTTCTATAATGGTATTCGTCAAGCGGCAAACATTGTAAGAAATCAAGTGTTTGAAACAGTTGAAAATTATATAAAAAGTGAAAGTGGTGGGGAGATTGAGTAAAGATTTAAGCGGGTTAGAAAAGCTTTTTAATCTTTCCTTTAATAACAAAGGCTTATTGGTTCGTGCCATGACACATTCATCTTATGCAAATGAAAATAACACATTAAGCAATGAGAGATTAGAATTTGTTGGTGATGCTGTTCTAGACTTGGTTGTAGGTAAATATCTATATGAGCATATCCCTGAAGCAGAAGGTATATTGACCAAAAAAAGAGCACAAGAAGTTTGTGAAGATGCACTCGTAGATTATGCTAAAAGTTTCAATTTAGGTGACTATTTATTATTTGGAAAAGGCGAAGAATTATCTATGGGGAGAACGAAACCTGGTATTTTAGCAGATGCTTTCGAAGCCTTTATTGGCGCTATTTACATTGATAAAGATATAGAGGAAACATATAAGGTATTTAAAAAAGTTGTCTTTCCTCACGTAAAGGCTGATTTAGATAAAGAAGATGCAGATTTTAAAAGTAAATTACAGGAGTTAGTGCAATCTGACAAAAGAACTTTAAGATATGATATTGTATCTGAAACAGGTCCGGCACATAATCGGTTATTTGTTTCAAGAGTATACATGGACGAGACAATTGTCATGGGGCAAGGCAAGGGTAAAACAAAAAAAGAAGCAGAACAGAAAGCTGCTTTTTCAGCATTAAAAAAACTCGCAGATAACGAGAAGGAATAAAATATGGAATTATTATTAATAAAAAAACTCATGGAAAAGAAATTACTGGATTTCGATAAGCTTTTAAAAAATACATATAGACAGATTGGTCTTAAAGAAATTGAGGCATTTTTCATTATGGAATTATATTCATTGAAAATGAAAGGTGAAACACAAATTAATCCCACGGAATTAATCAAAAACTTATCAGTTTCAGAAAATGAAGCCACTGAACTTTTAGATAGTATGATGCAAAGAGATTATCTTTCTTTCGAAATAAGAGAAAATAAAGGTGGTAAAACAACAGAAAGTTTTTCTTTGGATCAAACAATTAATAAAATTGTCGAATATTATAAATCAGAAATTGAAAAAGACATCGTTAAAACTAAAAACACAACAGAAACTGATGAAAATGAAATAGCAGAAATTCTTGAAACTCAACTTCAAAGACAGTTAAAACCTATGGAAATCGAAGTCATTATTAAGTGGATGAAAGAATATAAATATGATAAGTTAACCATTAAAGATGCGATTATTGAAGCTGTGAAGTCAGGAAAAACTAGTATTAGTTACATTGATGGGATACTACTAAAGAAAAAACAAAATAAAGATAATAAAGTTAGTAAAACCAATCGTAAGAAATCAGATATTCTTAAGGAATTTTTAGAATCATGATAAAAAAAGAAGAATCTAAATTCATTTTAAAAGAAATCACTAAGATGTTTCCTTATGCAACAATAGAACTTCATTTTCAACAAAAACACGAACTACTAATTGCGATTATGTTAAGCGCCCAGACAACTGATAAAGCAGTCAATAAAATCACTAAAAAATTATTCTCTGATTTTAAAAATATAGAAGACTACGCAACTGCTGAGTTTTCAGTTCTTGAATCTTATATAAAAACAATAGGCTTGTATAGGAATAAAGCGAAAAATCTAAAAAATTTAGCCATAAAGATATTAGAAAAATATGATGGTGAAGTACCGGATACACAAAAAGAACTAGAAGATTTGCCAGGTGTTGGCAGAAAAACCGCAAATGTATTTTTAGCAGAATATCATGAGATACCTAGAATTGCTGTTGATACACATGTTTCAAGGGTTTCCATTCGTCTTGGACTTGCTAAAATTAAAGATTCGCCTGTTCAAGTTGAAAAAAAATTAATGAAAATCTATGATAAAGATCAGTGGATCACTTTACATCATAAGTTTATTCACTTTGGAAGATATTTTTGTAAAGCAAGAAATCCCAAGTGTAAAGAGTGTCCTTTGTTAAAAATTTGTAAAATGCCAATGATTTAATCATTGGTTTTTTTTGTCTTAATTCAGCGCTTAAATACCAATTGGTTGAGAAAAAGCAAAAAAGTTTCAAGTTATTTATTGCAATTAAGCCCAATTTTAATATATAATTCTCTATGTGCAAAAAATTGAAAGGAGAATTATATGAAAAGAAAAGTTTATATTAATTTGAGAAAAAGAAAAGAAAAGAAGTTCGAATTTTATTATATGGTCTATGGACAGATGATAAAAAAAAGAAGGTTAGAGTTGAATTATACTCAGGAGTTTGTGGCGAGGGCAATTTGTTCTGATACTTATGTATCAAAAGCTGAGAATAGCCAAGTGATTATAGGTGAGGAACAACTATTTCACATTATGGAGAAACTAAATATTCCAAAGAGTGAATTTGGTAAACCTGAAACCTTAGTTCATTATTTAGAAAAAATTATTACATATTTTTACCGCAGAGATATCAATAACTATAAAAAATTGGTAGATAAAGTTGAAGGTTATCATTTTCATGTTGTGATAGAAATCATTAGATTGGGTTATCATATATTAAAAAAAGAATACCAACAAGCAGAAAAAATTAGTAATCAATTGGTTGATTACTTAAAATCTATGGATGATTTAGCGTTTTCAATATTTTTATGTTTTTCATCAGTGTTAAATATAAAATTAAATAATATTAGATTGGCAAAATATTTAATAAATGCAATGTATATATTACATTTGGAATACCCGGAACTAATCAATTTATATACTTATTCTAAATATATAGTTTGCGGAAAAAGTCATATGCTTGTTAAAGCGGAAGAAGTTTTCAATCAACTTGTTCCACAATTAATAAATACATACAATAGTAAATATTTAAAAGAAGTCATGGTTTGGAAAGCATTATTTAGAGAATATAATAAAGAGGGTCAAAACATTGATTATATGGATGATTTTACAGAAGATATTGATGAAGATTTAGTGGATGAATTTTTGTTAGTCAGGGCATTCAATACCTCTAAACCAGAAAAATATACTAGATTAATGAAGAATAAAGAGAGTGAATATTATTTAATTGGTTTATATTTGTGTTCAAAACAAGCAATGAAAAACAAAAACAAAGTATTATTCAAGGAATATCAAAAAGAAATGTCTGAATTACACTATAAAATTGGATCAAAAATTGATTATAATAATTTATTAAATTTAGAAAAAAAGAATAATGGCTCTTTTTACAAGGAGTACTTGGTTAATCCTTGTTTTAAAATTGCAAAAGAAAAGGAAAATATATTCTTTATGAATCAAATATGCGATAAGGTTGTAGATACTCTTAAAAATAAAAACAGATATAAAGATGCTTTATCATACAAAGAAAAATTACAAGCAGAAATAAAATCAATTCAATCAGAAGATTAAAAAAAAGGCTAATATTAGCCTTTTTAAAATATTTTCATTAACTTTCTTGCGAGATTTAAGTATATCATCCCAGCGACATCAGATTCTTTATAAATCGGATTGTCTGTTGGAACAATTGGTAGTTTTTCTAGTAGTTCTACCAATAATTCATCCGCAACTTTTTGACCGCCGCCTTGACCGAAGATATAATGATCTTCACCATTAACTTCATAGTACGACATGTTCTCGACGACCCCTAATAAATCTATTGATAAATCTTTAGCGGCATAACCAGCTTTAATAGCAATATGCGCTGCACTTTCTTGAGGTGTTGTCACAAGAACCATTTTAGAGTCTTCTGAAAAGGTTTTTAAGTCCATCATGACGTCTCCGGTTCCAGGTGGTAAGTCAACTAGGAAATAATCAATGTCTTCATCCCATAAAGTGTCTTCAAAAAATATTTTTAATATTTTTCCTAACATAGGACCTCTAAGCATTAATGCTCGATTTTTCTCTACAAGATATTCTGTAGAAACCATTTGGATGCCATCTTTTTCAAAAGGGAATACCTTGTTGTTGGCATCACCAAGTAGTTGATGACCAACACCATCTAATATTTTTGGCATATTGGCTCCATAAATATCGGCGTCAATAATCGCCACTTTTTTCCCCATACGTTTTAAAGCATAAGCAAGGTTAGCGGTAACGGTTGATTTACCAACGCCACCCTTACCAGAGGCTATAAGTAGTGTTTTAGCGTTCTTGTTTCTAGTTTTTCTTTTTTGAAATTCAATTTTAACACCACTAAAACCTAAATCTAATTTAATGATTTTAGCAATATCTCTTTGGATATTTTTGGTAGTATCTGTGTCTTTTTCAGCAACTTCAATTACGAGTACAACCGCATTATTATCATCGATGCCTACGTGTTTAATAGAATCTGTTTCACCAAGCGTTTGGTTAGAACTTGGATCAATAACACCAAGTAATTTTTCTTTGATATTTTCTAGTTTCATGACATACCTACTTTCTTGTTTTATTCAAATCTATTATAACGCAAACGAGACAATTATAAAAACAAAGTGATTATAATTTGAGTCTTAATTCTTAGATGTTTTTCTTGACAATAATCGAGAAAAAAAGTATAATTGTAATGCTGTGATGAGGTGATTAAATTGAAATGGACAATTCATGAATTAATGAAAAAAGTCCACAGTAATAATGAGATTGATGATACATTTGATTTAAGATCTTATTTAACCGAAGACTTTAATGATGTGGTAGACATTCTACCAACCTCTGTTTCAGGATATTTTGAATATATAAAAGAAGAAGATGTTTTTGCTTTTTACTTACATATTAAAACCACGCTTAAGATGCTTTGTTCGATTACTTTAAAAGAAGTGTTGGTTCCACTTGATTTTCATTCGGATATATATTTTTCTGAAACAAATGAAGATGATGATATTCATCTTTTAGACAGTATCACTATTGATTTAAAACCTTTTATTTTTTCAGAGATCATTACTGAGAAACCAATGAAAGTGATTAGTCAAAATGCTTGCGAGAATTACGAAGAAGAAATAGAAGAACTAGATGAAGAAGAGATTGTAGAAAACAGTCCTTTTGCAGAGTTGAAAGAATAAGGAGGTATCGATATGGCTGTTCCAAAAAGAAAAATTAGTAAAGCAAGAAAAAGAAAAAGAAGAACACATTTTAAATTACATGCTCCAGCAATGACAGTTTGTCCAAACTGCGGCGAAGTAACATTATCACATCAAGTATGTAAAGCTTGTGGACATTACAAAGGTAAAGAAGTAATTTCTCAAACAGTTGAAGAAGTAGAAGCTGAATAAAAGAAAGAGACGTTGATATTTCAACGTTTTTCTTTTACCCAAATTGTGATATAATATTGTAGGTGGTAATATGGAAAAGCACATTCCTGTTTTATTAAAAGAAACTATAGAAAATTTGAATATTAATCCATCTGGAATCTATGTAGATATGACTTTGGGCGGTGGCGGTCACTCAGAAGCAATCTTAGAGCGTTTAACTGAAGGTGAGTTAATAGGCTTTGATCAAGATGAATACGCCATTCAGCAAGCAACAGCAAGGTTATCTAAGTATTCTAATTTTTTTGCTATAAATGATAATTTTATCAACGCAAAGTATAGATTAGAAGATCTTGATATAGAACAAGTAGATGGTATTGTTTTTGATTTAGGTGTTTCGTCTTTTCAGTTTGATTTACCTGAAAGAGGTTTTTCTTATAGATTTGATCATAAACTTGATATGAGAATGAATCAATCTCAAGATTTGACTGCTGAATACATTGTTAATCATTATTCTTTCGATCAATTGGTTCAAATATTTTTTGAATATGGTGAAGAAAAATTCGCCAGAATTATTGCAAAGAACATAATATTAAAAAGAGAAGAAAATCCCATTATGACTACTTTTGATTTAGTAGATGTTATTAAAGGTGCATTACCTCAAAAGATTTTACATAAAAAAGGACATCCTGCAAAAAAAGTATTTCAAGCATTAAGAATTGCAGTAAATAACGAATTACATATATTGGAAGAGTCTTTGTCTAATGCAATAGAAGTATTAAAACCAGGCGGTAGATTAGCCGTTATTACCTTTCATTCATTAGAAGATAGAATATGTAAAAATTTGTTTAGAAAGTTATCTGTAATTGATATACCTAAAGGTTTAGCAATCATCCCGACTGAAAAACCTTCAATTAAATTAATCAATAGAAAAGTTATTACAGCTAAGGATACAGAATTAGAAGATAATAACAAATCACGTAGCGCAAAACTGAGAGTTATTGAAAAAAACTAGTATATATATATTGACAAAATAGACGAATATATGTTATCATATTTTTACGTCTAACGCAGGTGTAGTTCAATGGTAGAACCTCAGCCTTCCAAGCTGACTATGAGGGTTCGATTCCCTTCACCTGCTCCATTTATTAGATAAGATTTGAGATTAATTTCTCAAATCTTTTTTTATCTTTTATTAGGTCAAATAGAATATCTCTATATTATGATGAAAGATGTAAACCAAAAGCAAATCAACTGATTTACTTTTTATTTATTGTTTTATTTGATATAATGAATATATTAAAATTATCAAATAATAGTTATAATAGGAGGATTTAATAATGATATTTACATTACCAATTAATATTGCAATAACCATTGGTTTAGTTGTTTTTCTTGTAGGTTCGTATTTTGTGATAAATAGGATATTAAACAAGCAAGAAGATAAGGTAAATAAACTGTTAATTTTTACTTTATACTTATTATTATTTATTGAGATTGTTGCAGCAATTACATTTGGACTATATATTTGGGGTGTTGATCTTGAAGCATACCTATTAGATTTATGGGATAAAATTGGCGCAAATATATTAGATAAAATTGGCGCAATCATTTCATCTATTTTAATAATTGTATTTTCTGGTTTTGTTACTAAGTTATTAAAAATTTTAGTTCAAAGAAGTCAAAAAATTATGAGCTCCACTAGTGAAAAAAGAAAACACACCATCACTAAAATCACTTCTAGCATCGTAAATTACATTGTCAAGATAGTTGCATTCTTATTGATTTTAACAGTTTGGGGTGTTAATGTATTACCTGCTGTAGCTGGATTAGGGATATTAGGGTTAGTTATAGGGTTAGGTGCCCAAGACTTAATTCAAGATTTTATCGCTGGTTTCTTTATTGTTTTTGAAAAACATTTTGATGTTGGAGATATGATTGAAGTCGATGGCTATAAAGGCGAAGTTATTGATATTGGGTTGAAAACAACACGTGTTAAAAACTGGAAACAAGATATAAAAATATTTAATAACTCAAGTCTTCATAATGCTATTAATTATTCGATTACTCAATCTGTTGCCATAGTTGAATTTGGTATTGCCTATGGTTCTGACATTGATAAAGCTTTAGAAATCTTAAAAACTGAATTGCCAAAAACTAGGGAAATTATACCGGAGTTAACTGATGATCCTGTATGTGTTGGCGTTATCGCCTTGGCTGACAGCTCAATTATTTTAAGAGTTGTAGGGAAGGTTAAAACAGAAACACACTATGGAGCAGAAAGAATGTTAAGAAAAGAAATTAAAAAAATTCTTGATGCTGCTGGAATAGAAATTCCATTCCCACAAAGAGTCATTCACAACGCAAAAGAATAATTTTATATATAAAAAAACTTGGTTATTTAATTTAACCAAGTTTTTTAAATGATATTTTTCCATATCTGCGTAGATTTTACCATCTTTTAATTCAATGATTCTATCTGGTTTTTCCAAACACACATTTCTTCTACATCATTTTGACATTCATAATATATCTCCTTTAAAAAATTATATTATTTTTTATTGTATATATGGATAATTTGCGTTAATTTCTTCCGTAACTAAACTAAAATAATGTTTTAACTTCAAAAAACTTAATTATTTTTTAATAATTGAAGAATATCTTTATTCGTGCTATAATTATTAAGAAATTCTATCATAGATTAGAGGGATATTATGTCAAAAATATTATTTAAAGATTTAGCCAATTATTTTGGTCAAGAAATTGAATTACAGGGTTTTGTTGATAAGGTAAGAGACCTTCAATATGTGCAATTTGTTGTCTTAAGAGATTCATCAGCTAAAGTTCAAGTAACCATTGAAAAAAATGAAGAAAACAAAGAACTTAATGAGATTGTTTCTAATATGACAAGAGAAAGTACAGTTTTAACAAAAGGTGTTATCCTTGAACAAGAAAAAGTAAAATTAAGAGGGATGGAGTTTATTCCATCTTCGATAGAGCTTACATCAAGAAGTGAGGAAGAATTACCGATTGATATATTAGATTATAATAATAAATCAAAACAAGATTTAAGGTTAGACAATAGATTTTTAGATTTAAGACTTGATAAAAACTATTTAATTTTCAAAGGACAAACATTGGCAGAAATGGCGATGAGAGAATACTGGATTGAAAATGATTTTATTGAAATTCATTCTCCTAAAATCTTAGGAACTGCTTCAGAAACTGGCGCGGAAGTATTCGCATTAGAATATTTCGGTAAAAAAGTGTTTTTAGCTCAATCACCACAGTTTTATAAACAAATGGCAATGGGCGCAGGCTTTAATAATGTTTTTGAAATTGGACCAGTGTTTAGAGCTGAAAATTCTCACACTGCTTATCACGCGACAGAGTTTACATCAGTTGACTGTGAAATCAGTTGGATTAAATCATATGAAGAAGTTATGGACTTAGAAGAAGAAAAACTCGTTTATGTTATGAAATCTTTAAAAAAATCTCTTGGAGATAGATTTAAAGAAATCTTTAAAAAAGAAATTAAAATTCCTGAAGTAAAGTTTCCAAGAATACCATTTGCAGAAGCAAAAAAAATTGTTCAGGAAAACTATAATTACTTCGGAGAAAAAGAATTCGATTTTGATCGTAGAGAAGAAGAGTTAATCTGTTTATATGCAAAGAAAAATATGAATTCAGAATTTGTTTTTGTTACGGAATATCCGTTTGAATCAAGACCTTTTTATCATATGCTAGATGAAGAAACAAAACTTACTAAAAGTTTTGACTTGTTATATAAAGGTATTGAGATTACAACAGGCGCTCAAAGAGAACATCGAATCGATATTTTGAAGAAACAAGCTATAGAAAAAGAAATGTCACTAGAATCTATCGATTTCTATTTAAATTTCTTTAAATTTGGAATGCCACCTCATGGAGGATATGGATTCGGATTAACTAGATTTTTAATGAGACTATTTGAGGTTGATAGTATTAGAGATGTCACTTTCCTTTATCGAGGACCAAATAGAGTAATGCCATAAATAAAAGTGAGATTATTTCATTGTGAAATAATCTCATTATTCTTATTTTGCAAAGTGCGTATGTTCAACTTTCCATTTTTTAATTGCGATGACGACCCAAAAAGAATAAATACCTAAGGTAACAATAATTAATAATAACCATTTAATCCAATTTCCAAATAAACCAACTGCTGTGCCATCAAACGATAATCGTTTTCCCTCAATGATTGTATGTTTGGTTTCCCAATCATAAAGCATAACAATAGCCCATGGTGTAAGAATCCCTAATGATAATGCTATAACCAGTGTCCCTAAAATTCTCCAACCGATTAATTGTAATAAACCTCCATCAAATTTAGATTCCATATAAATCCCCCCCCCCTTCTGTTTTGCTTCATTATATAGTTATTAATAAAAATAAACAACAAGATATCAAATATTTGCTATTATATTTTAGTATCTAACCTAGAATGTGATAAAATATACAAAAAGGATGAATGATGAAATTAAATATACTTTTCGAAGATAATCATATAATAGTTACAGTTAAACCACCAGGTATCTTATCACAGGCTGGTCCTTTAGATATAGATGATATGTTGACATTATTAAAAGAATATATTAAAGAAAAATACGATAAACCTGGGAACGTATATTTAGGATTGATTCATCGTTTAGATCTTAATGTAGGTGGTGTGATGGTTTTTGCTAAAACATCAAAAGCAGCTAAAAGACTAAATGAGCAAATGAGAAATCATGTTTTCAGTAAACAGTATTTTGGAATAGTTATTGGGGATATGTCAATTGACCAACACATTCAAGTACTTGAAAACTATATTAGAAAAGATAAGTTGAATAAGTTGGCTTTAATAACAAAGTCAAGTAGGGATCAATTTGCTAAATTAACTTATCAGGCTATTGAAAAAGCAACTATAAATAATCAAGTCATGACTTTGATTGATATACAATTAGAAACTGGAAGATTTCATCAAATAAGAGCTCAATTTTCGCATATTGGTTATCCATTATATGGAGATAATAAATATGGACCAAAAACAAGAGGGTATGAAATTGGCTTATATAGCTATCAACTTAGTTTTAACCATCCAGTTACTCAAGAACTATTAACTTTTATTCATTACCCCACAGAGGGAATATTTAGTTACTTTAAACTATTAGGTAACAAAGGAGATAAATTATGATAAATCAAACCATTAATCAAGTTGTACAATATGGTTTATCTAAAAATCTATTAACATTGGATGATCAAGTTTATGTTATGAACAGATTGCTTGCTCTATTCAAAGTGGACAATATGGATTTTAAAGACAGGGAACAACAATCTTTAGAAAAAAATATTGATTTTTTGCTTAAATACGCAATTAAAAATAACTTTATTAAGAATGATTCATTCTCAGAAAGAATTAAATTTGAAGCTCGAATCATGGATTGCTTAATGCCAAGGCCAAGTGAATTAAATAAAATGTTTAGGTCTAAGTATAAAAAATCTCCTCAACAAGCCACTAAGTTCTTTCATGATTTTTCTTATAATAGTCATTATATCAAAACCAAGCCTATAGAAGATAACTTAAACTTCCTATATGCTAGTCAATATGGTGATTTAGAAATGATTGTTAATACGTTAAAACCTGATGCAATGCATGGCAAGAAAAGGTTTGAATATTTAAATCATCGAGAAGTTTCTATTTCTGTCAACAATGAAAAAAATGCTTGGACAATGCAATTTATGCCTTATCCAGTCCTTGAAGAACATTGTCTTATATCTAGAAAAGATCATTTAGAATCTTATAATAATGATAGAACTTTTGAGGAGTTAATTGATTTTATCAATAAGTTCCCTCAATATTTTATTATGAGTGATATGGCAAATGCTCTATCAAATAATGGTATATTACCTTATCATTATTTTCAAGCAGGTAAGCATGTATTTCCAATAGAATCAGCTGAAGTTATAGGGAAGTATAAAAACGGTCGAGTGAGAATAGAAGTTTTAAATTGGCCAGTGAGTGCCATCAGATTAATTGGTAACAATGAAAACAAATTGTTAGATTTAATGCATGATTTATATCTTAATTGGACGTGTTACTCAAATGAAGCATTGAGAATTAAACCACAGACTGAAGAAACTATTCATAACATCATTGATGTTTTTGTTAAACTAGATGGATCAAAGTTTAATGTCTATATGGTTTTTAAGAATAATCGAAAGTCAGAAGATTATCTGCAAGGAATATTTCAACCTAATAAAGAAATACTATTTTCAGACTTTGGAATACTAGAAGACCTTGGGGTTTTTGGAATATCTAAATCATTATATAGTGATTTAGATTTAATCAAGAAAATTTTATTAGAAGAATCTGATATTTCTGACTATCCAAATTTAAAGTATCTTAAAACTTGGATTAACATGACTAAAGATAAAGAACGACCCGCAGATTTGGATTTGTTCTTGAAAAATCAACTCAGTGAGTTGTTTAAAAGCAGTTTAGAAGCGACCAACGTATTTAAGTTTGGTCAAAAAGAAGATTTCATAGCTTTTGTAGGAAAAGCGGTTTAATCATCTTCATAATTTGCTTAAATTATGATATAATTATTTGAAAATGAGGTGCAATATGGGAAAGAAAAAATTCGTAAGAGCAATTACTTCAAGAGATGAAGATTTTGCTCAATGGTATACTGATGTTTGTCGTAAAGCTGAATTAATGGATTATTCAGACGCTAAAGGTTTTATTATTTACAGACCTTATGGATATGCTTTATGGGAAAACATGAAAAATTATTTAGATAATTCTTTTAAAAAGACAGGTCATGAAAATGTCTATATGCCTCTAGTAATACCTGAATCTTTATTTTTAAAAGAAGCAGAACATGTTGAAGGTTTCGCACCTGAAACAGCGATTATTACTATTGGTGGTAATGAAGAATTACAAGAACGATTAATCATTCGTCCTACCTCTGAAGTATTATTTTGCAATCACTATGCAAAAGTGATTGAGTCGCATAGAGATTTACCGAAAAAATATAATCAATGGTGTTCAGTGGTTCGTTGGGAAAAAACAACAAGACCATTCCTTAGAGGATCTGAATTTCTTTGGCAAGAAGGACATACTGCTCATGCTACCGAAGAAGAAGCGAGAAAAGAAGCATTAGATATTCTTGATACCTATGAAGATCTTGGTAAAAACCTGTTGGCAATTCCATTTATTACAGGGATTAAAACTGAAAAGGAAAAGTTTGCTGGTGCAGTAGATACTTATACAATAGAAGCGCTTATGCATGATAATAAAGCTTTACAAAGTGGAACAACTCATTACTTGGGTACTGGTTTTGCTAAAGCTTTTGATATTAATTTTCAAGATAAAGATGGGAAACTTAAATCTGTATATCAAACTTCTTGGGGTGTTTCAACAAGATTAATTGGCGCAGTGATTATGGTTCATGGTGATGATTCAGGATTGGTATTGCCACCATATTTAGCACCATTTCAAGTAGACATTATTCCAATTATGCAACATGTTGAAGGTGTTTTAGAAAAAGCACAAGAATTAAAAAAGGAACTAGAAGACTTAAATATTAGAGTAAGATTGGATGATACCGATAAATCCCCTGGATGGAAATTCTCTGAATCCGAAATGAGAGGAACGCCTCTTAGAATTGAAATTGGACCGAGAGATTTAGAAAATAATCAGGCTGTTGTTGTCAAAAGGTACAATCGAGAGAAAACGACATTTATAATTGATGATATTGTCAAGAGTATTCCAGGCTTACTAAAAGATATTCATGATGCAATGTATAATAATGCTTTAAAAAATGTTGAAGAAAACACAAGAGAAGCAATTGATTATGATACATTTAAGAAAATTATGGATGAAGAAGGCGGCTACATTAAAATGATGTGGTGTGGCGATGAAGCTTGTGAACTAAAAGTAAAAGAAGATACAAAAGCAACTTCAAGATGTTTACCTTTTGATCAAACGCCAATTGGTGAAGAATGTCCTGTTTGCAAGAAAAAAGCAAAACACGTTGTATATTACGCTAAAGCTTATTAATAACAAAAAAATACAATCAAATTTTGATTGTGTTTTTTTTATTTTATAGTAAATTGTATTTGCATACTAATATAATAATATATAATACTAGGAATAGTATTCATTAATCTTCCAAAAAATGGTATAATATAAGTAATTAAAAATCATTTTGA